>NZ_PQLP01000030.1:0-35737 GCF_002918965.1 Acinetobacter sp. ACNIH3
TCTTGACTCAAGCATTAATGCAGTACGATCTTCAAAGTTAAGATGATGGTATGACAATTTTATATACTCCATAAACCCTTTAAATTAATTAGGTGGTTTATGTCGCACTTCAAGTTTTACTCTGCCCAGTTATCTAGACTTTTAAATTTACAATTTTTTTTAATTTTCTCAAGTTGTTTTAATATATTTTCGTCCATTGTTATTTGTTTGGTGATACGGTTGGCTTTCTTTTTCTCAGAGTGGTATTTAAATAAAAGGAATTTCTTTTTTAAAATTGAAAAATGTTCATCATTAGTTTTAATAATAAAATTTGTTGTCTCACATATGAGGGGGTTTGTAAATCTTTCGTTTGTGTGGGATGTCCTAGCCGGGTTTTGTAGAGAATCTGATATTAAATTCTCATGTGATCTAGGTTGGGGGTGATTTGTAGATATGTAAACAATCTTTTGGCTAGGTTCATCAAGCTCAGTTAATAGACTTTCCTTCATGTAGCTCTCTTGATCCAAGAAATCTTTTTTTAAGTCCGTGTCAGTCGATAACCATTTATCTAAGGTTAAATGTGGTCGTGCCATTTTACAATTCATAAATATTTACTTAACATTTATATATCAGTAATTAAATATTAAGTAAATATTAATTATGCATTAACTGTTAAAAAAACAAATTTCAATTATCATTTCATGCCTATCATTATTGCTGTAAAATACATATACCCAAAGGAGAACTTGGTGTGTGGGAATTTTTAGCATGAGTATTCAGGATTCTGAACAGCGCTTTTTGGCGCTATTTATGGCTTTCTATCAAAGGGTGGAGGGGCAAATTTCAGCCTATGCTTTTTGGGCATTAATCACGTTTATCAGAAATTTTGGAGTCGGAAGTACATCATTGCCACTCGGTGAATTATCAAAAGTGATCGGCATACAGGTTAAAAAATTACGGGGTGTATTGAATGAGTTGGAACAACAGGGAATATTAAAAATAGATTTTCCTGAAACTGGAAAAAGGTCTAGAGTTCGTCATTTACAACTTAATCTTACTTATATAAGGCTTGATTCAGCCACGTCTATTGAATGGTTAGAAAATAGTAATAAGCGTATGGTTAGGCAGATCCCTTTATTAAAATTAATTCAGACTTTATTTATAAAGAGTGATGGCATAAGTATTAGCAATTCACCTAAAAAAATAGAGATCGACTGCTATCTTGATTATCGAAGTTATCTTGTTTTATTACGGTTGCTTTACGGTGCAGACTCGTTTGGGATTTTTATAGGGTGTGGAATTGGTGAAATTGAGCGAGCCACGGGTTTAAGCAAACAATCTATTTATCGCGCTATACAGCAGCTTAAAAAAAACGGATTTATCCGCTGCCAAGCGGATGGCGCAATTCGAAATAGTTTTATTCAAACAGAGTCTCCAATATACGCTTTAAACCTTTCGCATAGGTTTTGGGGGGGTGCTGCGATCTACGGCAAATTTTATATTTTGAAGTACCCCCAGCCGCATGTTTTTGAAGTTCAGAAAGTGGCCTCTATTTTTACTATGCTGAATCCAAAGAGCGACTTGTTGTCAAACACTAAAAGTGAAGATTCAGGTGTTGGCTTGAAGGTGTTGAATTGCAAAAACTATTATTTGTTACATGATCCTTTGTGCTGGATGAAACCGTTTATTCTTCGGTCTCGTGATGCTGTAGGTTATGCAAATTATGTTTTGTTACAACAGCAGGAAATAATGAAGTTATATGATCATTATGTCGAGCTAAAGCGGTTACATCCAGAGAACCCATTATCAGCGACGTTTTATTTAAAGCCGCATGAAAATATTTTGAAGGATGAGGCGGTTTTGGGTCATTTAGCATCTATCCAGCATACTAAACTCAGCGGGATGAACAACCGCTTAGGTCTTTTTCAAAGCTTGCTTGAACAGTGGTGCTGCCAGATATACAGTCAGAATAAATCGCTTTTTAAAATGCTGAAAGAAGCTAACCCAGTAGTAATCGATGATGAAAGCTTTGAGCGTTTAGGGTGCACAGACTTTCTCTATCCGTATTCATTGCAAGCGACTCAAATCAAAACAATCAAAGAGGATATGACGCTAAAAAATGAGTCTGATAAAATTGAATCAATGATCACCTTCAAGTTAAATGCTGAGCAGTCCAGAATTCATCAGTTTTTAATGGCCCTTATGGATCTAATTGCATATAACCAAATTTATTTTTTTCAGCAATGTATGCGGAAACATTCTGATATTGACCAAAAGCTCAGTGCAACTAAAAGTAGTTTGGAAAGGGTGTTGGTAAATGCAACTGAAATAGTGACGCCTTTTAGGATTTTACCTCGGTCATTTATACAGAATACATACAGCTGTTGCTTTGTCCCTGATCAGCATGCGGAAACTAACAGGTATTTCTTAAGTGAATTGGCGTTTCAAGAACCCTTTCAGGATGGAACTCGCTTTGATTTTCCTACACAGCAAATAACAGACATTTCACCAACACTGGCAGAACTTAAAGATTACGGACTGCTGCATCATCACTGTTTGTCATTATTCGAATAGTTTTTTGCGCTAAGTTTTTTTTGAAAAAACCATTTTTCTGACCTAACTATCGTAACGCTAAAATATATAAAAAGCCTAGCTTAGCCGAAGGTCTGGAAATTCTGCTGGTCAGCTAGGCTATGGTTATTGCTTTTACGCTAAGACGGTTTTATATATTATTAATATATAGATTAATACTAATAATAGATTAATGACTGTAGCGTATAGAACTATAAATACTAGATATATCAATACAATCACTGTTACTCATACAGATAACAAGAACAGTTAGACATGTCATGCAGATATGAATATATACCCAATATGGATGATGATAGGGACCAATAGTCCATGTACAATGAGAGCACTATTCGATATATGCGGATAGTGGATGACTTGTTCTTACTCTAGATAAAAACACTATTTAAAAAAATAAGTCGATTGCTTAACTATGACGTGAATCATAGTTAAGGAAGTTCAACGTGTTCCCATTGGATTTAGATGATCAGGCAGGGGTGATGTATACCATTCATCGCTTTGTAGATGTATGTCTTAATTTTGATATTTCAGACGAAGCATTCATTTTCAACTTAGAACGCTTGTATTGCGCATTTGAAGCGTTTAAACAAGAAGGGCTTGAGTATGCAGCATCGCTTAGGGCGTTTATTGCAGTTACTGAATACGTCAATAGCCAACGTGGCATGCTTAGCTTTGCTGAATATCTGACAGGGCTTTCAATAGGGGAAATTAAGGCATTAAGACGAATCCTGCATGCGCATCGAGGGCTGATACGTGATGAGATCAAAAGCTTTGTGAGACGGAAAGAATTGAATCGAGTGGCATTACTTGAGGAGTTCGAAGGCGCAATTAAGGGGTATCATTCGGTTCTAGTGATCAGAGTGGATTTGAGCTATAGCAAGGACAGCATGAGTGAAATTACTGTAAATGACTTCTATCAGCATATCGGAAAACTACGTGATTTGATCACTGATAAAAATGGATATTTTGATGCACTTTTGACCTATGCGATCGCACTGGAGCAGGGTATAACCAAAGGCTTTCATGCTCATTTAACATTGGTGATTAATAGATCGAAGCATCAGAGTGATTATAAAATTGCTGAGGGAGTGATCGATAAGTGGAAGGAAATCACATTCGATAAGGGTTTTGGGCGGAACATCAACACGACAGCGAATAAAGACAACTACGAGAAGCAAGGTCGTTTAGGTATTGGAGATATTCGTCGAACGACACCCGAACAAGGCAACAATGCTTTGGGTGCAGTTGCTTATCTCAGTGACCCTGATAAATACGAGCAGACGTTATTGGTTAAACCACGAGGGCGTAAAACGTTTTATAAGGGGGATTATCAGCATCATGGTCGCCCAATACCTGATACAGAAGAAAATAGAAGAATCAAAGAATGGGATGCGCAGACCGCTTTAGCAAAGCTGGAAGAGGAGATTTGGTTTAAAAAATTATGAATATGCCAGTTCTATGAAATCAATCCATTCATAGGACAACACATGAGCCATTCAGAGTTAGAGTTTGTTACAGCACCCCGATTAGAACAAGACGTTTTAGAGCATTACCAAACGATTCGCTTTGCTCCAATTCCAGAAGGTACTGATTACGATGCTCATCAAAAAAATATAGATCAGGAGTTCAAGCGGAAACTGTCTGGTTATTTTTCAGCATGGCGCAGAATGATGGCCGTTGGCATTCATGAGCATTTGTCTTTTTCCTTTTGGGCAGACAAGTTCTTTCAGGCTTACTGCAGTGTATTACAGGAAGAGCAGATTCGGTTCTTTGAGGTCACGGCGCAAAGAAGCGCTGGTTTTTATATCGATAAGATCGTAAAGCGGCTGAGAGTGCTGTTTGAAAGCACCAGCTTAACTGAAGAAATGCATAAGCTGAATGAGCGCTACGAGAAGCGGATTGAAAAGCTGAGAGAATCCTACCGTAATACAAGCCAGATCTATCCTGATGCTGCGGATTTAAAGCTGGAACTAAGTCTAAATGAGGGTGGAAATGAAATTATCGATTTGCGACAGTTAGAGCGATTTTTATCAAATTTCCAAAAAAGTCTAGCAGCTGAGTATTGGTATAGAACACAAGCCATTTACCGCTTTTATCAAATTGTACGGGATGATGTTCAGCAGCGGTATGTGATCCACTTTTATCTGAGCTTTAACCGATCACTCTATGCTGATCCATTATTTTATTGCAGTGTCATAGAGCGTTGCTGGGCCCAGGTCACGAATTATATGGGTACCTGCAGTTGCCTTAGTCTGACAGATCAAAATAGTGTGGTTGATGCTGAACAGATGTTTCGGATTGATCGAATTATTCAAGAAGACGTCCAATGTCCGCTGAGTGCATTAAATAGCATGCCAGAGAATCAAACAGGGCAGTTTGGGCTTCCGAATAGAATCTGCATTTACCCTAAAGAATTTAAATGGTTTGATGGAGCACCTGTACGGCGCTGAAAATTTATATGAGTGTCCTGCACTTGCTTGACGCTCTAGATTGCGCAGATTATCCTTCTCATCAATTCTGTTTGCAAACGTCGAGCACCCAGATTTCTAGCCGAGCGCATTTCCAATATTAAGGCCTCTAGCTCAGTATTGATTTTAGTATTTGGAGATTTTAATGGGCGTTTACTCTGACTACTTAATCCATCAATACCTTGATCAGAATATCGTTTCCACCACTTGCGTAATGTTGGTCTAGAAATGCCACATCTCCGACAGACTAGGCCAGCATCATTGGTCTCTTCAAATAATTTAACCCATACGAGTCTTTGTTGAATTTCTCTGTTCATAGACACCAATTATATTGAAATGATGTCTATGAATCACACATTTAATGACTAGATTTCATTGGAGATTTTGGATGAGTTCAATTGCCACCACCTCTAAGATAAGTAAGCTTACTTTGTACTAACTCAAACTAGGTACAGCTTAAATCCTTTTAATACAGTTCCAGAAAATAACTAAATAAAGCTTCATTACCCATAAGCTATCCATTGATAAAGAGATAGCTTGTAAATTTGAGATATATTTTCATATAGGATTTACTTTCTAGAAGCTATTCAGTATTCTTTTCACGTTTCATTTTGATCTGACTTGCTATGTTGGCTAATAAGTTTTTTAAGCTTATTCTCGTATCAGTCCTGTTTTTGTTTGCTATAACAACGACGGGGATTTATACGTGGGCGCCTGTAATAGCAAAAAATCTAGGTCATCATCATGAACTGAGTATTTCTGTAGAAACAGAAGATTCTAGCCAATGGTCATTAGTTCATCATGATGAAGTTCTGAATACAGCAGATCAAGATAAAAAAAATCATAACTGGACAAGTTATGATGAACCCGCATTTCATCATTCAGTAAAACCAATTCAAGCTGATGATCATTTCTCAATTGATCCAGTCTTTTTCCTTAGTTTTGCTTTACCTTTAATCCTCTTATTTTTAGGTTTATTTGAACGCCCAATTCGTTCTTTTAAGCTTAGGAAAAGGATTCCCTTTCTTTGTAATACCTACGCATTTACCAAAACTCTCATTGTTCTAAGGAATTGATTTAACTATACAAAAATATTTTTCATTTTTTGTATAGGTATAGTCATGTCTAAAAAAAGTCAGGTAATTTTCGCCTGTGGCTTAGTCATCATTGCTCCTCAGTTATTAGCAGGAACAAATTATGCACAGTTACAGCAGCAAGCTATTGCAAATGATTCAGTTCTAAAAAGTTTGCAGCAATCTCAGCAAGCTTATGATGTAAATCAAAAATATGCTGGTCGGATGAACAATCCAACTTTCAATGTCGAATTGGATAATTTGGGTAATTCTAAGCTGAAAGATTTGGATGGCCCAACTGCATTCATGGGTTTGTCCCAAGAAATTCCGTTGAATAATAAACTCGCTTTGCGTAAGCAATTGGCAGGTTTGCAAGGAAATAATAACCAATTTGAGATTACTCAACGACAAGCAGAGTTAAAAGCTGATTTTCGAATCTGTATGTCTAATTGGTATGCAGCTTCTCAGCGAGCAGAAATTTATGCTGCAGATAGCAAGCTGAGTGCAAGACAAGCAACAGTTCTAAATGAAAAGCTAAAGTATGGACGTGTGATTCCATCTGATGTTCAGCTTAATTCAGCTTTATCTGCTGAGTCCAAGTTACGTTATCAAAATGAGCTGAAAAAGGTTCAGTTTCAGAAAAATCTCTGTTCAAAATTTGCTTTTGATTTGCCAGCCAATGCTATAGATGTTCCTTTAACGATTAACTTCACTGACAAGGTTAGCTTATCTGAAAAGCAGGCTTTACTAAAAAAGCAGCAGGCAAAAACTCAATTTGAATTAGCAAGAAAAGAAGCGGTTCCTGATATCACGCTTGGCGTTGGTGTACGTAATTATCAAGAAACAGATGACAAAGTTTTTTTGGTTTCCACTTCTATTCCGCTTTCGATATTCAATCGCAACAGTGGAAATATTGCACTCGCTCAAGCACAGCAAACCAATGCTGAAACTCGTTCAGAATTAATCAATCGAAATTCAAAGATTGAATTGGATAACAAATCTATTGAGGTATCCAGTTTGATTGATGCAATCAAGCAATATGACCAATCTGTTTTACCTGCAACAAAAGAAAGTTTACGCATTGCAGAAATGGGTTATCAGGCAGGAAAAATTTCATTATTGGAATTTAATAGCATTAAACAAGTTTGGTTAGACAAACATCTCGCTCGATTTGATCTGTGGTTGGCTTTGCAAAATCAGATTGCAGAAGTTGAACGAAATTATGTAACGAATTTAGATCAAGAATAAGGGCAGAGAATATGAATAAACCAAAGAATACAGTAATTGCTACAGGCGTTATAGCTTTACTTGTCATGTTGTGTGCTCTGGCTTGGTATAAAACAGGAAACAAATCACAGACGTCTTCAGCACATGGTGAAGCTATCGAAGAAAAAGCTGCTGTCGCAGGTGATGAAAAAGGTCCACATGGTGGTCGCTTATATCGTGATGGAGACTTTTCGGCAGAGGTAAAAATTTTTGAAGAAGGTGTAGAGCCGCATTTACGTGTCTATGGCTACTACAAAGATCAGCCTTTAAAGCCGAGTGAGATTAACGCGAATATTTTTATTAAGCGTTTAGATGCTGAGCAAACCATTCGCTTCAAACCTGAAAGTGATTACTTGATTGGCGATGAAATTGTTTATGAACCGCATTCGTTCTTGATGGTGATAAATGTTGATTATCAAGGCAAGAAACACAGCTGGAAATGGGATACCAAAGAAGGCCGTGTAACGATGCTGGATAGCAGTATCAAAAGCAGCGGTTTAGAACTTCTTAAAGTTGAACCTATGACTTTTGAGAATGCGCTTGAGCTCAAAGGCGAGCTTAAATTTCCCGATAATTTTGAAAGTTTTATTACACCTAAAGCAAGCGGAACACTAATCAAAACTTATCGAACGATTGGTGATAAAGTCAGCCAAGGTGATCTGTTAGCGACTGTTCAAAGCCAAGATCTGATCCGTTTAAATGCTGAGCGATCTATTGCTTTGGATAATTTGCAGTTTTCTCGCAAAAAAATGGAACAGGAACGCGCATTATTTCAAAAACGTGTATCGCCTGAAATTGACTATATCAATGCAAAACGTGAATTTGAAAATGCTCAGACTAGGGCCAATGAGCTGAATAGCTTAATCAGCTCTTACGGTGGTTCAGGTAATGGAACGATTGAGGTAAGAGCAGCAATGTCGGGCACAGTTTTACAAGTGCTTGCTGCGGTTGGTTCAAATGTAACACCAGCTTCACCACTCTTTAAAATTGCCAATACCTCACAGTTGCTTGCAGTGGTCAATGTGCCGGCTGATAAGCTGAATGCAATTAATCCAAATGCAAAAGTAACCGTTAAACCTCAAGTACAGGAAAGTACGGAGGAAGCACTGGGTAAGATTAAATACATTAGTGATGTGATTGATCCGAAAACACGTACTGCGCAAGTTTTTATTGAAATTCCCAACCAGTTCAGATGGCGTTCAGGACAGTTAATCACTGCACAAATCTTTGAAAACCAGAGCATGAAACCGATGGTTGTCCGTGAAGATGCTTTGCAAAACTTCCGTGATTGGGATGTGGTGTTTATTCGTGTCGGGAATGACTTTGAAGCACGTCCTCTAGAGTTAGGCGATAAGTTTAATGGTTTTGTTGAAGTTAAATCTGGTCTAAAAGCAGGGCAGATTTATGCAGCAGGTAATTCTTATTTATTAAAAGCAGAGCTGGGTAAATCTGGCGCTACTCATGATCACTAAGGGGTAGCGACTATGTTTGATCAAATTGTTAAGCTCTCGATCAAGAATCGATGGCTTGTACTGATTGTCTTTCTGTTTATCGGTGCATTTGGCGTTTATAACTATTTTAAACTGCCGATTGATGCTGTACCTGACATTACCAATGTACAAGTCCAAATCAATAGTGAAGCGCAAGGCTTATCTCCAATGGAGATGGAGTCACAAGTGACCTATCCAATTGAAACGGCTTTGGCTGGTATTCCTAATCTGGAATACACACGTTCTGTATCGAGATATGGTTTATCTCAGGTTACGGCGATTTTCAAGGAAGGCACGGATATCTATTTTGCTCGACAACTTGTGAATGAAAAGTTGCAAGGAGTCACATCAACACTTCCGGGTGGCATATCGACTTCAATGGGACCTGTTTCAACAGGGCTTGGCGAAATCTTTATGTACACCGTTGAGAACGCAAAAGATAATCCAAACCCATTATCACCGACTGAATTAAGAACCTTGCAAGATTGGGTGATTAAACCACAGCTTCGAAATGTTGAAGGTGTGAATGAAATCAATACCATTGGCGGTTATTTAAAACAATTCGTGGTACAGCCGGATTATGCATATTTACGCAGCATTGGCTTAGATCAGCAGGATATCTTGGATGCTATTTCTAAAAATAGCATGAACAAAGGGTCTGGTTATATTGAGAAGAATGGTGAGCAGTATTTGATTCGCTCGGATTCTCAAATTAACTCAATTGAGCAAATTCAAAATATCCCGATTACGGCAAGTAGCGGTTACATTCTTCGATTGAAGGATGTGGCAAAAATATCAATTGGTCACGAGCTACGTACAGGTGCAGCAACTAAAGATGGGCAAGAAATTGTCCTAGGTACTGCATTTATGCTGATTGGTGAAAACTCGCGAAATGTTGCTCACGCAGTAGATCAAAAGTTACAAAAAGTCCAAGAGTCATTGCCAGACGGTGTTGAGGCGAAAGCCGTTTATAACCGTACAACTTTGGTTGATGCAACGATAGACACAGTAAAGAAAAACCTTCTTGAAGGTGCAATCCTCGTTATTGTTGTTCTCTTCTTATTCCTTGGACATTTCCGTGCAGCGCTCATCACTGCGATGGTGATTCCTTTATCTATGCTCATGACCATTACTGGCATGGTGAATCAACGAATAAGTGCAAACTTAATGAGTTTAGGGGCGCTAGATTTCGGGATCATTGTCGATGGTGCTGTCGTTATTGTTGAAGCTTCACTTGCAAAATTAGCGATGAAGCAAAAAGAGTTGGGTCGGATTCTGACGCGTAAAGAACGTTTTATTACCGTATTTGAAGCAACTAGAGAATCTCGAAAAGCGATTCTTTATGGTCAATTGATCATTATCTTAGTGTATCTGCCTGTCATGACGCTTACTGGTGTTGAAGGCAAGATGTTTACACCGATGGCAGCTACAGTTGTTATGGCTCTCGTGGCTGCAATGGTTCTTTCGATTACTTTTGTTCCTGCAATGGTGGCTTTGGTCACGACAGGCGAAATTAAGGAAGAGGAATCGAAGATTGTTCATTTCATTAAGAAAGTTTATAGCCCAATTTTAGATTGGTCTTTGAGTCATCGTTATAAGCTGATCGCGTTCGTAGCAATTTTCTTTGTATTCAGTGCGAGTCTTTCAACTCGTTTAGGTTCCGAATTTATTCCCTCATTAGATGAAGGTGATGTGGCATTACATGCACTTCGAATTCCTGGAACTTCTTTAACTCAAGCTGTTGAAATGCAGTATGCGCTTGAAAAAGAAATCGTCAAAATTCCTGAAGTGAAAACCATGTTTGCCAAAGTGGGGACAGCTGAAATTGCGACTGACCCAGTTCCACCAAACGTCGCTGATAATTTTGTGATATTGAAACCACGTAGCGAATGGCCGAATCCTGACAAGGAAAAATCAGCTATCGTTGCCGATATTGAACGTGTGGCAAAAGGCGTTTATGGCAACAACTATGAGTTCACTCAGCCGATTCAAATGCGTTTTAACGAACTGATTTCAGGTGTCCGTACAGATGTTGCAGTGAAGATTTATGGTGATGATTTAGATCAGTTGCTTGAATCTGCAAATGCTGCAGCGAAAATTTTAGAAGGTGTGAATGGAACAGCCGACTTAAAAGTTGAACAGATGAGTGGGCTTCCAATGGTCTCTGTTGAACTTAAAAAAGACATGATCGCCAACTACGGTCTTGATGCTGAAGATGTACAAAAGCAAGTATCCAGTCTGATTACGGGGCAAACAGCAGGTAAGGTTTTTGAGGGAGATCGTAAGTTCGATATTGTGGTTCGAATGGACCAAAACTCTGTTACGGATTTAGAAAAGCTTTATCAAGTTCCAGTGAATTTGCCTGATGGTTCAAGCGTACTTTTATCTGAACTGATCGAATTGAAAAATGTTCAGGGTCCAAACCAAATTTCACGTGAAAACGGTAAACGCCGAATTGTGATTACAGCGAACGTCCGTGGTACAGATATTGGTAGCTATATCGAAGAAGCACAGACTAAGTTGAATGCTGACTTTAAATTACCTGAAGGCTATTGGCTGACATGGGGCGGTACATTTGAACAAATGGAATCAGCTTCAAATCGTCTAATGATTGTTGTACCTCTCGCTTTGATCTTAATTTTTGCCATGATCTATATGGCATTAGGAAATGTCAGAAATAGCGTGCTGGTCTTTACGGGTGTGCCATTTGCCTTAACGGGCGGTGTGATTGCCTTAGCCTTACGTGATATCCCATTCTCTATCTCTGCAGCCGTTGGTTTTATTGCACTGTCGGGTGTAGCTGTACTGAATGGCTTAGTTCTAGTGTCTGCAATCCAGAGATTGAGAGATCAAGGTGAAGGACTACTCGAAGCTGTTAGACACGGTGCATTGGAACGACTTCGCCCAGTATTAATTACGGCTTTAGTGGCATCTTTAGGTTTCATCCCTATGGCATTGAATGTTGGGATTGGCTCTGAAGTGCAACGACCAATTGCGACTGTTGTGATTGGCGGAATCTTATCTTCGACCTTATTGACGTTGATTATTTTGCCTACGCTATACGTTTGGTTTAACCAAGGACGTAAAAAGCAATCAGATGATTTTTCTGAGCAGCAAGAAGCCTAGGTGAAACAATGATAGGCATAGTGAGAGATAAAAAGTTTAGAAATTTGATGATGTGGTTCGTCTGCATCATCAGTCTTGCACTATGCCTGCATTTTAATACGCACAATGCAGAGACTGCATACCAAGAACATGCGGTTTATGAGTTTGAAAGTGTACATTTTCATGATGTGCATCAAAAGCAAAACCATATTCATCATGATAATTTTCATGAGCATTTTGGTGAATATCAGTCTGGTCAATCGATGACTTTGTTATTTACTTTAGCCTTTATTTTGATCCTAGATAGAGTGAAAAATTATCTCTATCTCATGATCAGTCGTATTTTCAAACCTCCCAAAACATCGCTAGAAACTTTTCTTTTTAGTTAACTTTGGAGTTTGATTTACATGCAATTTATTTTTTCACAATGGGTGAGACTCAAGGCATTTTTAAAGTTATTGATTACTTTAAGTGCTGTTTTGATGAGTCCTGCACTTTTTGCCCATGGCGTGGCAGAAGGTGACAAAGGCTATATTCAAGAAATTTATGGGGTACACATCATTCCCTTTATTTACCTTGGTGCAAAGCACATGGTTACAGGTTATGACCATTTGCTGTTCCTCGTCGGGATTATCTTTTTCTTATATCGCATGAAAGATATTGGCTTATATGTCAGCCTTTTTGCGATTGGTCACTCTGTGACAATGCTGATTGGGGTGTATTACAACATTTCCATGAATGCATACATTATTGATGCAATTATTGGTTTTTCTATTGTTTATAAAGCTTTGGATAATTTAGGTGCATATCAGCGTTGGTTTGGTTTCCAGCCCAACACTAAAGCAGCGACGTTAATTTTTGGTCTGATTCATGGCTTCGGTTTAGCGGTAAAAATTCAAGAGTATGAAGTTTCGGCAGATGGTCTATTGGCAAACCTCATTGCATTTAATGTCGGGGTAGAGCTTGGTCAATTTATGGCTTTAGCGATGATTTTGCTGTTGATGACAATGTGGCGAAAAACGCCGTATTTCTTCAAAACAGCTTATCAAAGCAACGTTTTTTTAATGTTCCTTGGCTTTTTACTTGTGGGCTTTCAGCTTACTGGCTTCGTTACTCAATAAGGATTTTCAAATATGTACAACGCTCAAATTCCACAAGATGTTGAATTACCTTCTGCAAAGAAACTTGTTAAATCAACCATTATCGCTGCAGTGAGTGCTGCAGTTGTCTTAGTTACAGTTGTTATGCCAGCTGAATACAATATTGATCCTACTGGGGTTGGTAAAGTTCTAGGCTTAACAACGATGGGTGAAATTAAGCAATCTTTGGCTCAAGAGTCTGAAAATGGTATGGGAGAGGCAGTTTCAAACACGATATCGAGTGAAGCTGCAAGTGACCCTAATATTCAATCATCTATGCCAATTGGTGAAGCAGAAAAAATGCTAATGCCTGCAATTCAAAAGCAACAGATGACAGTTGAGTTGAAGCCCGGACAAGCCACTGAAATTAAGTTGGCGATGCCGGAAAGTGCTAGCGTGAATTTTAAATGGACAACATCAGGCGGTGGTCTAAATTATGACACGCATGGTGATCCAGTGAGCGCTCCTAAGGGCTTTTACCATGGTTATGGCAAAGGACGTAATGAAACTCAGCAAACAGGTACATTAACAGCAGCTTTTGATGGTAAACACGGCTGGTTCTGGCGTAATAGAACTGAAAGTCCTGTTTCAGTGACATTGGAAGTTGAAGGCCAATTCAGTGATATGAAGAAAGTCTTTTAAGCTTTAAAAAAATCTCCTTGGAATAAAATCCAAGGAGATTTTAATTGGCATTGATTTTAGAAATAAAAAATAGGTTCTAAAAGGGGTCCCAAAAATGCTAGAAGTTTTAAAAAATACAACGTATAGGCATTTGTTCTTAGCTCAAGTCATTGCGCTTATTGGAACTGGGCTGATTACGATTGCTTTGGCTTTACAGGCGTATGATATTGCTAAAGGGGAGGCTGCTCAGGTCTTAGGCATAGCATTGGCGATAAAGATGATTGCTTATATTGGGGTAGCACCTATTGCTTCAGCATTTGCAGAAAGGCTGCCACGTAAAAAAGTTTTAGTGGGGTTGGATATCATCCGTGCTTTAACTGCTTTATGCCTGCCTTTTGTGACCCAAATTTGGCAAATCTATATTCTAATTTTTATTCTGCAATCTGCATCAGCTGCATTCACACCTACTTTTCAGGCCATGATTCCTGATGTATTGCCTGAAGAAAAAGATTATACCAATGCCTTGTCTCTTTCTCGTTTGGCTTATGATTTAGAGAATATTATTAGCCCAATGTTGGCAGGATTTTTACTTGGATTTATAAGCTATCACAATCTATTTTTAGGCACAGTCATTGGCTTTATTGGTTCAGCACTTTTTGTTGTCAGTGCAAAATTGCCTGCTGCTAAAGTACCTGTATTTAAAGGGGTGTATTACAGAATAAAGCAGGGGACAAAAATTTATTTTAATACTCCGCGTTTAAAGGCACTCCTAGCGTTAAACCTTGCGATTGCGTCAGCCAGTGCTGTAGTGATTGTAAATACGGTTGTACTCGTTCAATCAACCTTTAAGCTAAATGAACATGCCACCACTTGGGCCTTTGGCTTGTTTGGCTTAGGGTCTATGCTCTCGGCATTTATATTGCCTAATGTTCTGGATAAATTTAACGATCGAGCTGTGATGCTGAGCGGCACAGCTGTACTAGTCGTTGGCTTATTCTGTGGGTTTTTTATTAACTCATACAACGGACTATTAGTTTTATGGTTTGTCTTGGGAATAGGTTACTCAGTATCTCAAACACCTACAGGCCGGTTAATTCGTAAATCTGCATCTATTGAAAATAGAACTTCATTATTTGCCGCGCAGTTCGCTTTTTCACACGCATGCTGGTTGATAGCTTACCCTTTAGTGGGTTGGCTGAGTACCAATTTTGGAACACTCTTTACATTTGTGCCTATGGCGGTCATTGCTCTAGTAGCAATGAGTATTGCCTTTATGATTTGGCCAAAACAAGATGAATCCGTAATCGTACATTCACATGATGATTTACCTGTGGATCATGAACATCTACTCAGTCACAACCATGATGGAAAGCATTCACATGACTATGTGATAGATGAAAACCATCAAAGATGGCCGAAATAAATGATGGCCTATGTTTTATTATTTTTAAGTGCCTTTGGTGCAGCAACACTATTGCCCCTGCAATCTGAGACAGTGTTAGCAGGCTTTTTTCTGTTAGGTCGGCATTCTGAGCTGTTGCTCATACTTGTAGCAACAGTTGGGAATGTACTTGGTTCTTGTGTGAACTGGTGGTTGGGTATCAAGCTAGAAGTCTATAAAGACAAGCGTTGGTTTCCAGTATCAGAGAAGCATTTATTAAAGGCTCAAATCTTATATGCAAAGTATGGTTCACCCATGTTATTACTCAGTTGGGTGCCTGTGATTGGTGATCCAATTACGTTAGTCAGTGGAGTTTTAAAGGAAAAATTTACTATATTTATAATTTTGGTTTTCACGGCTAAATTTTTAAGATATATCGTTGTTTACATGATCTATTTAGAGGTTGCTTGAAATATATTCTAATAAAAAAAGGAACTTGGTTATTCTATAATCTAAAAGTTTTATTCAACTCGGGGAAGATACAAAAATGAAAAAAATAGTTTTAGTTTGTGTGCTGGGAATGTTTGTAACTTATACAAATGCGCATTCGGGTGGTACAAATAAACAAGGTTGCCATACTAACAGCAAAACAGGTGATTACCACTGTCATTAAAGTCTACAAGAGGTCAAAAGACCTCTTTTTTATGAGTTGAAATAAAATAGTAATGTAATCATTAATGCAAAAGCCCCATACAAAGTATGAGGCTAACTTTAAAAATTAGTTTGTTAATACGGAGATTTCGGCAGTTGTATAGCCTCGCTCATAAAGGATACTGTGAATCGCATTTTTTATGCTTTGGCAGTTGGTTTTTTTAAACCTTTTAAAAAGTTCAAAGTCACAGTGATGACTTAAATTGAACTTTATTTCGAGCGCTTTTGAATCTGGAGTTGAATAAAGAGAAGTTAAAAACTTACGTATTCGGGGTCGCATATAAACTATTAAGCAATAAAGATGTACTCATCATATCAAGTCTATAAAAATTGAAAAGAGATTTTTTATCATGTCATTTTATTGATAGCGGCTGAGTAATGCTAAAAACTCTTTTAACTCTTCTTTATTAATCGCATCTTTATCTTTGATTACATGCTCTTTTAGATGTGCTTCAATCAATTGATTCATTAATCCATTCACAGCACCACGGACTGCAGCGACCTGTTGCAGTACTTCTATGCATGATTTGTTAGGGTCGGCCAAACTCTGCTCAACGGCGTTGATTTGTCCTTGAATACGCTTAACCCGATTTAAAATTTTTTTGTCTTGATGCAAATGAGACATAGCATTTCTGTCCAAACTAAATATACTGTAGGGGAGTATTATTGATGGCATAAAAAAATGCAATATCTAAGTAATGTTAAAAGCAACCATACGCATCAATTCGATGAAGGAAATCCGCTAGCGCAGAAGAAAATTTTAATTGCGACAATCCTGACGGGCGTCATGATGGTCTTTGAAATTTTTGGAGGTTGGTTCTTTAATTCGATGGCTTTACTTGCAGATGGCTGGCACATGAGTTCACATATGCTGGCATTGGGCTTAGCATATTTCGCATACCGAATGGCACGTAAATATTCACAAGATCAGCGATTCTGTTTTGGTACATGGAAGATAGAAATTTTAGCTGGATACTCTAGTGCGATCTTACTCATGGTTGTGGCATTGTTTATGGGAATACAATCGGTGGAGCGCCTATTTAATCCCGTCAATATTCACTATAACGAAGCAATATCAATTGCAGTGATTGGTCTTGCTGTGAACTTTATTTGTGCTTGGTTACTACACGATAGTGGGCATCATCACCATCATCACCACGAACATGATCACCATCATGATCATGGACACCATCACCATGATGAAGATGGGCATCATGAACATGATTTAAACCAGAAAGCGGCTTTCTTACATGTCGTTGCAGATGCTGTGACTTCTGTATTAGCGATCATTGCATTATTTGCAGGTAAATTTTTTGGCTGGGATTTCTTAGATGCAGTTTTGGGTATTGTAGGTGCATTTCTAGTCGCACATTGGTCTTGGGGGCTTATTCGCGAGACAGGCAAAACTTTACTGGATGCTGAAATGGAACATCCAGTTGTTCAAGAAATTCAGGAAGTCATTGATGACTTAGATAGCCGAATCGTAATTACTGATATTCATGTATGGAAGGTAGGTAAAGGTAAGTTTTCTTGTATCTTGTCACTAGATGTAAGCAGTTTAAATATCACGGCAGATGAAGTCAGAAAAGCCTTATCTATTCATGAGGAAATTGTGCACGTTTCAGTAGAAATTAATACAAGTTCTAGACTCCAAGCTGCAGTATAAAAATAGATAAAAAGGAGCAGCTCATTTGAGCTGCTCTTTTTTTATATGCTTAGTTTAATGATAAGCCCTAAAATTGCAGCAGCACCGATGACTCTTAATACACTTTGATTGAATTTAAAGAGAGCAATACAAGCGAGTATGGTTATTACTGCAGCTATGTAGTCAAATTGCCCCTCAAACCCTTTTGGCCATAGTACATGGTAAGCAAAGAAGAGGGCCAAATTAAGAATTACGCCGACAACGGCTGCGGTAATTGCTGTCAGTGGTGCAGTAAATTTGATTTGATTGTGAGTGGATTCGATTACGGGTGCTCCACCGAGAATAAACACAAACGAAAATAGGAAGGTGAACCAAGTAACAATTGTTGCTCCAAAAGCACCAGCTAAAAACTTATGTTCAGGCCCTAATAGGTCAAGGTTGTACCCGCCCATAAACCCAACGAAAGCAACGACCATAATGAGTGGGCCGGGTGTGCTTTCACCCAACGCTAAACCATCGATCATTTGGGTTGGTTTAAGCCACTCATAGAAGTTAACAGCACCTTGATATACATAAGGTAAAACCGCATAAGCTCCACCAAATGTCATTAAGGCTGCTTTAGTGAAAAACCAAGCCATTTGTGTATAAGCGTGAGACCAGCCATAAGCTACTGTCAGTAATGCTATAGGGAGACACCACAAAATAATTGCAACAACCAGCAATTTAATCAAGCGAGACCATTTGAAAATGGCATGTTCAGGTGTGGGAGTATCATCATCAATAATTGCTTTCCCGTAGTCTTTGAGACTTGATGCGTGAACATTGCTAGTGAATAATTTTGGGTCAAATTTACTTAAGAGATAACCACTTAAAGCAGCCAGCAGCACAATAAGGGGGAACGGAACATTAAAGGCAAAAATGAGAATAAATGCGGCACATGCAATAGCATACATATATTTATTCTTCAGTGACTTACTGCCAATACGATAGGTTGCATGAAAGACGATAGCGGTGACAGCAGGTTTAATGCCATAAAAAAGCCCTGCAATGACAGGTACATTTCCAAATTTTGCATAGACCCATGAAAGACCGATGAGAATAAAAAGGGAAGGTAAAATGAAAAATAGTCCGGCTATGATACCGCCTTTTGTTTTGTGCATTAGCCAGCCAATATAGGTTGCTAATTGTTGTGCTTCAGGCCCCGGAAGCAACATGCAGTAATTGAGCGCATGCATAAATCGCTTTTCAGAGATCCATTTTTTTTGTTCTACCAATTCTTGGTGCATGACAGAGATTTGGCCTGCAGGCCCGCCAAAGCTGATAAATCCGAGTTTTAACCAAAACAGTATGGCCTCTTTAAAGCTAACCTCTGGATTGGGCTCGAAATCGTTTTCTTGCAATTGATTCATGAATTCTCGCCTTTAAAATTGGTATATAGACCATCAAAAATGTGATTGGATAATTCCACCAACTGTTGATCAGCATGAATACTGCTTCTTAGTCCTTGTAATATTTTTTCTAGCCCAAGTGCTTCTGGTGGCTCATTTCCGCCAATATCTAGGTAATGGACAATTTCAGCGATTTTCAGAAGTGATTTATCGGCTAAATTAAAGCTGTGTAAAAGTACTTCGAATGACACAAGCTCACCAACATGGGTAAACGTTGCACCGTCAAAATCAAAACCATAAGCATCTGCTGGACAATCTTTAATATCTTGTAGCCAAATAAAAGTAGGGTCTTTATCAATAAATTTTTGAATGAGCCACGTACAAGCTAAACGATCCACCCAAGGTCGTTTTCGCGTAGCCCAAGTTTTAGATTGGAAGTCATGAAGATTAAGAGAAGGTAGATCACTATTTATAGAAGAGGGCTCATTTGATTCCCCTAGGTGATGAATTTTAAGTTCGAGTTTTGATATCGCGTTTAAGGCTGTGTTTTGTAATTCATTAGGAAAGAAATCAATATCGATGAGAGATGAAAGTTGCTTTCTTAATTTTCTAATGCTTTTTAAATGTTCATTTTTTTGCTCAACATTCAGTGAACTCTCTATTTCATTCAGTTGTAGCAAAAATTCAGAGTATTCACTTTTTCTATTAAATAGTTGAATTAAGTCTAAATTATTGTTGCTAACGGAATCGAATAGATAGGCAATGCCATCGGCACTTTGATGTTCGTCAATAATGGGGTCAAAGCGCTGCTTTTGTTCATTAGGTAGAACATATACACCATCACGCAGAGTTGCTGCACCACAGCTTTTGATGGAACGCCAAATTCTCATTCGAGCAGAAGAGTTTTGTGTGGAAAGGCTAGAAATGAGGATGCTTATATTCATGTTATAAACTTTACAAGTTTTGTATAGGTTATAACAATTTATTTAATTGTGGTAATTTTTATACTGAATTTGTTATTCAGGAAATCTGATATATTGTTTGCTGATATACGTATGGATCATCACTATATCTAAGAAATTTTCGGGTAGTGTACAGATCTTTTTTGCGGTAGTTTTTACGGTAAATGTAGAACAAGAATTAATGAAATTTATTAAAAATCAGTGTCTTGGATTGTGTTTATTGTGCGCGCTGAGTGCTACGAAAAGCGGATTGAAAAGTTGAGAGAATCCTACCGTAATACAAGCCAGATCTATCCTGATGCAGCGGATTTAAAACTGGAACTAAGTCTAAATGAGGGTGGAAATGAAATTATCGATTTGCGACAGTTAGAGCGATTTTTATCAAATTTCCAAAATAGTTTAGCCACAGTATTTTGGTATCGAACGCAGGTGGTCTATCGTTTTTATCGGATTGTGCGTGATGATGTTCAGCAGCGGTATGTGATCCACTTTTATCTGAGCTTTAACCGATCACTCTATGCTGATCCTTTGGGATATTGCAATGATAGCAGAGAGCACTGGATATCTGGGCACATGCGTTTATCCAGAAATGCATCATGAGCTTTCCGATGCTGATGCACAAAAAGCGCTGAGGGTTGAGCGGACTATGCAAGAAGAAGGGGGCTGTCCTTTGGGTGCATTAAATAGCATGCCGGAGAATCAAACGGGTCAGTTTGGGCTTCCGAATAGAATTTGCATTTACCCTAAAGGATTTAAATGGTTTGATGGAGCACCTGTACGGCGCTGAAAATTTATATCAGAGTCCTGCACTTGCTTGACGCTCTACAGCGTGCAGATTATCCTTAGCCTGCTGACCTACATCGTCAGTCGGTTTTGACAGACCGTTATCATCTAGCACATCAAAAAAGTAATTTTTTGGTGGCGAACTCGTTCGTCCCCCTTCGTTGCGGTAGGGCGAGGGAGGGACGCCTTGTGCGTGCCGGTTCCTAGATGACTGGTCTGTCAACCCTTTCTCGTTCTACCACCATTATTTGACAGTGATTTTGGTAGAACTTCTAAATCATCTAGGAGTACGCCATGCGCTTACATCAAGACCGTCTTTTATATTTCTCTTTTTTATGTGTGCCCGATCTACACCACAGGGGTAATGTGACCTGATGCTGTGTATTTCATGCATTGCTGTGTCGATCACTTTATAAGAATAAAACTTTTTCAAGTACATATTACCGATATGAAGATGAATCTCTCATGCTGTTTTGAGGGGCATAGATTTGTGTGCTTTATCGTCTATAACACTTCAAAAAAACATAGATATTCATTCCAACATTTATGACATGGGGAACACTGTGTCTGATTAAGACCAAGACCAGTGATGCCTATAAAAAAAGAGAAAATGATGATGTTTAAAACTTTCCTAAAAACTGCCCTGATTTCATCCCTACTTGCAGGCGCATCATTGGCGCAGGCAGGCTGGTTTGCACAAGCCAGTGAATCCTACCTTGTTCAAGCACGTCATACAGGCGGTGGGGTTTATCAATGTCTTTATAAAACCAATCCTGGCAACCGTGGTTGGCGTAATTTCACGGTGAACTTTCAAGGTGGTTGTCCACGTTTTGTTCACTTTAATGCGCAGAATGGTCAAGTCACTGTGCCCAACTAAATGAGGGGAACATTCAAATGACCCAAAAAACCATATTGGGCTTGGCGGCAATCTTAGCCCTGACCTTGATCAGCATCGCAGGCTTCTACTTCTTTAGCCCTAAACACGCAACTGAAAAAACGGTTCCAGCCAACACTTCTGAGGTCAGCTCTGCACAACCTTTAGAATCTGCCAATTCAGAAGCAGTATCCACTGAGATTGCAGCAGCAGAAGTGGATGGGATCGATGTCAAAGAATTGACCATGGGAAGCAAGCGTTTGAGTCCATCAGATCATGAACCTGAATTGCTGAGTTTTGAGTTTGATCAAAACCTTAAGGCAGTGGATACCTTACTGTCGATGCTGCCTTATGATGAACTGCCTGAATTTGAGCAGGACAATATAGACAAGTATCAGCGCTATATCTTTGCCAAAGCCGCAAAAGATACAGGCAAATCAGTGCAAGACTTTAGCTTGCAAGAACATGGCGCACTGGAGTCGGAGCAAGCGGGTAATCGCTACTACGTCTATAAATTTGATAACGGCACAGACTGTGAAATCCATCTGGCCAGCATTGATTTAAATACAGGTGATTATGGCGTGAGCTATAACTACTGCTAAGGATGAACTTGATGAAACAACTTTTAAAACCCTTACTCCTCGCAGTGACTACAACGACAGGCATCATGTTGAGTGGCTGTAATGCTGGCCTTGATCCAAACACGTTTACAGTCGAACTCGATGTAATTGATACCAGTAACTGGTATGCCCAAAATCAATCCGCTACGGTATTGACCATCCGTTCCAATATTGCAGAGCCTATCGATGTCAGCCATGTTTCTGTCAATCATGGACAATGTCGTTATGAAGGCTATCGTCGATCATTGGAATATCCGCAGCATTTTAAGATGGGGCAACGTTTAAGACTGAAATTAACAGACTGTAGCTACAGTAATGTGGTGCAGGTTGATGTCGAAACAGATAAAGGCACTGCAAGCTATAGCTTTCAATAACCGTCTTGCATTCTAAATGTTAAAACACAGCATTTAAATTTAGATGAAACACCAAATCAAACCGTGTCCTCAATGGGCACGGTTTTTTTATGCCCTCAATTCAGCTTTTCGTACCCAATTCATTTAACAAGGAATATTCAATGTCCTTAATTCAATGCCCCTATTGTCAGTCCACCCATGTCAGACAGACTGATTCAAGTCATGCAAACGCCAACTATTTCGAACAACTGCAACGCTGTATTTCACCGACACAGATGGCGCTGTTCGGCATGCAGCTTGCCAAAAAGGCAGGATTCCCGCCTTTTACAGGCGCAGCCATCGGTGTTGTGGTGGGTGGTGTATTGGTTATTGTCAGTCAGTACTGCTATGAAAAATATTACAGCAATGCCGAGCAGTATCTCTGTTTGGATTGCCAACAAGCGTTTGCATGGGTGCCGTAATCGCATCTCTGACTTTACACGGTTACATCTTTGAATAGATGGATTGTTTAAACCCTTACAGCGCATTTCTGCATTTTTACATCTTTCACTTTTATTTAAGGAATAATCAAAATGGCACATCAAATTGAACAAATGGCGTATGTCGGACAAACCCCGTGGCATGGTCTGGGCAATCAACTTAGCCAAAACCAACCGATTGAAGTCTGGGCCAAGCAAGCAGGTATGGACTGGCGCATTGAATCATCTAATGTCAGCTACATGGCTCAAAACGCGCGTGGACAAAGCATCATCATGCCGTATGAAGAACAACGGGTACTGTACCGTTCAGATACCCATGCTCCTTTATCGGTGGTGAGTCAGCGTTATCAAGAAGTCCAACCGATGGAAATTCTGGAGTTCTACCGTGACCTGACCGAACAATCGGGGTTTGAGTTGGAAACTGCGGGTGTCTTAAAAGGTGGGAAAAAGTTCTGGGCTTTGGCACGTACAGGCCAAACAGCAGAATTGAAAGGTGGGGATGTCAGCAATGGCTATATTCTGCTAGCAACCGCATGTGACGGTACGTTGGCGACCACAGCCCAATTCACCAATATCCGTGTGGTGTGTAACAACACCTTAGCGATTGCCTTACGAGGGCAGAGTTCCAATGCAGGCGTGGTCAAAGTACCGCACAGTACCAAATTCGATGCCGACAAAGTCAAAGATCAACTCGGTATTTCAGTCAAGACATGGTACGACCACATGTATGAAATGAAACAACTCACTCAACGTAAAGTCACCCAGAAAGAAGCCGCGGCTTATTTTGATGCGGTATTTAACAACAATAGCCTAAGTGCGATGGAACAGGAGGATAACATTATTCAGTACTACCGTAATGTCGCGTCTCAAGCCAATCCACAACCCAATAAAACTGAACCGAATGGACGTGCCATGACCAAAGTCATGAATATGTTTAATGGGCAGGGACGTGGAGCAGACTTATCTTCAGCCAAAGACACCGCCTATGGACTACTTTGTGCGATCACCGAGTTTGTCGACCATGAACGTCGTGCGATGAGTACTGATCACCGCCTTGACTCTGCTTGGTTTGGTGCAGGGGCAGCATTAAAGCAACGTGGATTAGAGCAAGCATTATATCTTGCAGCCTAAATTTTATCTTGTATCCCTCTTTGCCACATCTTCGGATGTGGCTTTTTTTATGCCGTTTTAAAATCAATGATAGAAGGATAAACCCATGAATCAGATTATAAACCCAACAGTAACGTCTCAATCTCAGTATTTACCAACTATAGCCAATGACAAGCCTAAACAAAGTCAATCAGGTTCAAAACGCAGCTTAAATGCCAAACGTCTGATCAACACCAAACAACTGGACTATCAGGCATGGCTGGAAGTGCGTAAACAGGGAATAGGCAGCAGTGATGCCGCAGCTGCCTGTGGCTTGAATCCCTATATGTCGATGCTGGAACTGTGGATGATCAAAACAGGACGGGTACAGCAAAATATTGAAGATGAAAGCTCAGGATATGCACCTTTATATTGGGGTAAGCAATTGGAACCCTTGGTCGCAGAATACTACAGTCTGCATACCAACAACAAAGTCCGTCGGGTCAATGCGGTGTTACAGCACCCTGATCCTGATAAAGCCTTTATGTTGGCAAACTTGGATTATGCCGTGGTGGGCAATGAAGACGTGCAAATCCTAGAATGCAAAACCGCAGGTGAATATGGAGCCAAGTTGTGGAAGTTGGGTGTACCTCTGTATGTACTGTGTCAGGTACAACATCAACTGGCGGTGACAGGTAAACAAGCGGCACATATTTGTGTGTTGCTGTGTGGGCAGGAAACCAAAATCTACAAAGTCAGTCGTAATGAAGCCCTGATTGAACAAATCATTCAGGCAGAACGATTATTTTGGGAATGTGTTGAAAATGACGTTCCACCAGCAGTGGATGCCAGTGAATCGGCAGCCAAAGCTTTACAGCAGCTCTATCCTGAACATACCCCACTGAGCTGTGTTGATCTAACGGAGGTGAAACTTGCTAATGAACTGTTTGATCAACTGATTGAAGAAAAGAAGCAGATTGAACAACACCAAAGTCAGTTTGATCTACTCAAACACCGTGTTCAGGCACTGATGCAGGAGCATGAGCGTGCTGTATTTCAGCAAGGTTCAGTGACATGGAAGAAGAGCAAGGACAGTATCAGCCTAGATACCAAGTCCTTACTTCAGCACCAACCTGAACTCATCCAACAATACCCATTGCAGAAAGCAGGCAGCCGTCGTTTCAACATTTATCACGATTAGCTCAAAGCTTAGAGTTAATCACTCAGCAAGAAAAAACCTGAAATCCCGTGCAGTCCTGCATGGGATTTTTATACCGATTTCATTTTTAGCAAACAGTGCAACACATCTAAACATCAACATCTATACGAGAGGAATTTCAACATGATTAAAGGTCTAGCAATCACACCACCCATCTTGGGCCGCATCAGTATTGGTCGTGTAGTCGAAAAGAATGGCAAGCGTCTGCCTGAGAAAGACGATCAGTTCACCATTACCAGTCAAATACAAGGCAAGGATGGTTGGGTCAAACACCCCTTGGATGAGCAATTGCGTAGTCAAGCACCGAATCAAAAGCTGCGTAGCATTCCTGTGCGTATGATCTTCAATGATCCTGAATTGAACTTACGTGCCGAGTACAGCTTGTTTGACCGACAGACAGGTCGCCCGATTTGTGTGGGGAATGGTCAGACCTGTCAACGTATGACATCACAAGGTGTAGAGCAACATCCTTGCCCATCCCCCGACTTATGCCCACTTGGACAAGGCGGGCACTGTAAGCCTTATGGACGCCTGCATGTCAATTTAGATGAGTCGGATGAATTTGGTACATTCATTTTTAGAACAACAGGCTTTAACAGCATACGTACGTTGGCTGCACGATTGAGCTACTACCATGCAGCATCAAATGGGTTGCTTTCATGCTTGCCACTGCAGCTGACCTTGCGAGGAAAGAGTACAACGCAAAGTTATCGTCAACCTGTGTACTACGTGGATTTAACGCTCAGGGATGGCATTCATTTACAAGAGGCGATTCAAACAGCGAAGGAAATTGACCAGAAAAGTAAGTTGTGTGGTTTTAATCAGGCTGCTTTAGATCAAATGGCACGGCAGGGTTATGGTAATGCACGATTTGAGGTGAATGCTGAGGAGGGACTAGATTTGGTTGAAGAGTTTTATAATGATAAGGGTTTTGAGTCTGAATCGGTACAAACTGAAATCAAAAATAAATCTAAATCAGAGCTTAAGTCCCATCAGGGAGAGGGTGTTGTACAAGAGATTCAGAAAAGCTTGAAGCAGAATGTAAGGATTGTAAATTAAAAAATTTAAAGAGAACAGCGAGTTCTCTTTAATTTATTTTTTTTGAATTAAAAAACAAATAAGATGATTGAATCTAATACCAAGCGATACCAAGCAAAAACTTTTAAAGTATGTTTTTCTACAAATTTAACCATGGCTTTTACCACAAGCAAAGCTGCGATGAATGCGGTTACAAAGCCTACGGAAATATTCAATAAATTTTCTGAAGTTAAAACATCAACGTTGCGAAATATGTCTAAGTAACGGCACCAATAATGGTTGCACCAGACCGTGAAGTCCCCGGAATCATCGCAAGACATTGAACCAAACCAATAACAATGGCCTGTTTGAATCCAATATTGGTTGCCTCAATGGTTTGGACTTTAAAATTTTTAGCTTCTACAGCAAAAATTAACAGTGCACCAATAATCAGTGCAGATGCAACAACCGAAGGACTGAATAAAACTTGTTTAATAAAATCAACAGCTATAACTCCGATCACTACTGCAGGAATAAATGCAATGAAGACATTTATCGCAAAACGTCTCGCATGGTAATCACCTGATATAAAACCATGTAGTAGATTAATAATTTTTTTACGGTAGAGCCAACAAACGGCTAAGATTGCGCCCAGTTGAATGACAACTTCAAAGACACGGCCTGAGTCTGAATGAAAATCAATTAAATGGCCAAATAAAATTAAATGACCAGTACTGGAAATGGGTAAAAACTCCGTTAAACCTTCTATAAAACCTAAAAATAAGGCTTTAAGTACTGAAATTATATCCATAAATAAAGTGAGTCACAGAATAATAATAGCCATCACTTTTAAGATATTTTTCTGCATTTATAAATTCACTGAGCCAAATTTTTACGCTTTCTTTACGCGGCATCCAAAGTTATGGATAGAGACTTTACGGTTTTATTTTTCATACTAGATAGTGGAATATCCCAATGCTTAGGATGAAAAACATGAGTGCGGTCATTCACGCGCATCAGCAGGTACAGCATCAAAAAAATTGCGTTGTACAAAACAATCAAAATATATCTTATTTCAACTTCTTTAAGCAGATTTCAGCTCTGAAACATAGGAGTGAAATGCCATGTTAGAGTTTGCTTTGCTTTTAGGCATCGTCTTTGTTCTGGCTTATCCCTTGGGTAAATACCTCGCAGCAATTATGCACAACCGCGATATGAAAATTGATCCTCTATTCAATTGGATTGAAAAGCCCATTTACGCGGTTTTAGGAATCAATCCCAAACGGGGGATGAATGTCAAAACCTATTCATTCAATTTTGTCATGAGCTGTGCAGTGATCGGTTTGGTGACTTGGACTCTATTTATGGTTCAAGCTAGCCTGCCGTTGAACCCAAACCATGCACCGAATATGTCATGGGATTTGGCGCTGCATACCATGATTTCGTTTCTGACCAACACCAACCAGCAGCACTATTCAGGACAGGCGCAACTGTCATATTTATCGCAAATGGTCGGCATTGTCGGCTTGCAGATCATCACGCCGATGATGGGCCTGGCGATGGTGGTGGCTACAGTTCGAGCACTGTTCTACAAACAATCCAATGCACTTTCTGAAACCGATCAACAGACCAGCTTTAAGCATAAAGTGCAGCAAATTAATGTCGGCAACTATTGGGCCGATGTGATTCGTCCGACGTTCCGCTTTCTGATTCCTTTATGCATGGTTTGGTCATTATTGCTCACTGGCCAAGGCGTACCATCGACTTTTCAAGGCGGCCCAGAAGTTCAAGTCATCGACCAAAGCAGCGAATTAACAACGCAAAAAATACCTTTAGGCCCTGTTGCGCCCATGGTAGCAATTAAGCAATTGGGCAGTAATGGTGGTGGCTGGTATGGTCCGAACAGCAGTGTACCTTTGGAAAATCCGACACCATTGTCAAACTTTCTGGAAATGCTTGCGATTTTACTGATCCCTGTTTCGGTGATTTTTATGCTGGGCTTTTTCACCAAACGCGCCAAATTCGCAGGCTTGGTCTTTGCTTCAATGCTGCTGATGTCGATCATTTCTGCGACTAGCGCTATCTGGTCAGAAAGCCTTTCATCGACTTCGACATTGCTTTCCGCCATGGAAGGTAAAGAAGTGCGTTTTGGCGAGGCATCATCTGCTTTGTGGTCAGCGGTCACCACCCAAGTCAATAACGGCTCAGTGGATATGATGCATGATTCATCTGCACCGCTCACAGGTATGGTGCAATTGTCCAATATGCTGATCAATGCCATTTGGGGCGGAATAGGCTGCGGTTTGCAGCAATTCATAATTTATCTGTTTTTAGCGGTCTTTATTGCAGGCTTAATGACCGGCCGAACCCCAGAATTGTTTGGCCGCAAAATTGAAGCCGGTGAAATCAAGCTGCTCGCTGTTGTGATTTTGATCCAACCCATCGTCATTCTTGGTTTAACCGCAATAACTGTATTTTTCCCTGAATTGACGGGCAACAGTAATCCGCAATACCACGGCATTTCTCAAGTTCTGTACGAATATGTGTCTGCATTTGCCAACAATGGCTCAGGCTTTGAAGGGCTATCAGACAATACCGTGTGGTGGAATGTCACATGCGGTATTGCTTTATTGCTCGGCCGTTTCCCGACATTAATTATTCCTTTAATCATCGCTACACGTTTAGCTGCCAAACGCCAAGCACCTGAAAGCAGCGGCAGTTTAAAAGTCGAAACGCCAACATTCGCACTGACTTTAATTGCCATTGTGGTGATGTTGACCTTATTGCAATTTATGCCAGTCCTGGTCTTGGGGCCAATTGCTGATCATCTGTTATTGGTTCAAGGTTAAGGGTGAGTACAATGAATCATTCAAAACAAACTGTTCAAACACAGCAAAACACTATCGCTTCAACCTTATTTCAAGCTGAATCATGGAAAAATGCCTTTATTAAACTGCTACCGCAGCATGTGATTAAAAATCCGGTGATGGCCATCGTTTGGCTTGGGACGCTGATTACACTGGTTAGTACAATTTTGGGGCAAGCCAGTCTGGTTTTTGGCTTATTGGTGACATTGATTTTATTTGTGACTGTTCTCTTTGCCAATTATGCTGAAGCCCTTGCCGAAGCTAAAGGCCGCGGACAGGCGTCATCCCTGCGTCAAGCGCGTCAAAATTTGACGGCGCGCCGGATCCATTCTAAAGATGATATGGATGGGGTGCAGATTTCAGCGGCTGAATTGAAAATGCATGACTTGATTGAAGTGCGTGCAGGGGAATTCATTCCCGCAGATGGTGAGATCATTCAAGGCTTTGCTACGATCAATGAAGCTGCTGTAACAGGTGAATCTGCGCCGGTACTGCGTGAAGCGGGCACGGATAAATCAGGGGTGATTGGGGGAACCAAAGTCTTAACCGACCGGATTATCGTTCAAGTGACGGCAGAGGCGGGAAATAGTTTCCTTGATCGAATGATTGCTTTGGTCGAAGGCTCAAACCGTCAAAAAACACCGAATGAAATAGCTTTAGGTATTTTACTGACCGTGATGACTGTGACTTTTATCATCGTCGTGGTCAGCCTGCCGTTGATTGGACATTTCCTGCATATTGAAATCAGCCCGATTTTATTGGTGGCGCTATTGGTTTGCTTAATTCCAACCACCATCGGCGGTTTATTGCCAGCTATTGGAATTGCAGGGATGAACAGAGCGCTCAAAGCCAATGTGATTGCCAAATCAGGCAAGGCGGTTGAAGTTGCAGGCGATATAGATGTTTTACTACTCGATAAAACCGGAACTATTACTTACGGTGACCGTCAGGCGACTGCTTTTTATCCCTTAACAGGAGTGACGGAGTCTGAACTTCGCCAAGCGGCGGTACTGACTTCTTTGGCCGATCCAACGCCAGAAGGTAAATCGGTGGTTGCTTTGGCCAAAGAGCAAGGTGAAAGAGTGGCCGAGCCTGAACAGGCTGAATTTATCGCTTTTAATGCGTCCACACGCATTTCAGGCCTTAACTTGGCGGATGGTCATCAAGTGCGTAAAGGCGCTATGGATGCCATTCTTAAATTCGCTTCGCAAAACCTTGAAAATCATGCCGAATTGAAAGCGCGCGTAGAACAAATAGCTTCAAAAGGGGCAACGCCGCTGGTCGTGGCTAAAGACCAGAATTTGTTGGGTGTCATTGAACTATCAGACGTGATTAAGCAAGGCATTAAAGAAAAATTTGCGCGCTTACGTGAAATGGGCATTAAAACTGTGATGGTGACCGGAGATAATCCGCTCACAGCAGCGGCCATCGCAGCAGAGGCTGGTGTGGATGATTATATCGCTGAAGCGAAACCAGAAGATAAACTCACATGCATTCGAACCGAGCAAAACAAAGGACATTTGGTAGCGATGGTCGGTGACGGTACTAATGATGCACCGGCGTTGGCCCAAGCAGATATTGGCTTAGCCATGAACTCGGGAACGCAAGCAGCCAAAGAAGCAGGCAATATGGTGGACTTAGATTCTGATCCAACCAAATTGCTATCTGTGGTTGAAATAGGCAAACAGCAGCTGATTACTCGCGGTGCATTAACCACCTTTTCCTTGGCGAATGATGTATCAAAGTATTTTGCAATTTTGCCGGCATTATTCGTCGCGGCAATTCCGCAAATGCATGTGTTAAATGTCATGCAACTAGGCAGTTCTGAAAGTGCCATCCTGTCTGCGCTGATCTTTAATGCGATCATTATTCCTCTGCTGATTCCAATTGCACTGCGCGGTGTGAAATTCAAACCTTCGACATCTACCCAATTATTGCGCCGCAACATGCTGATTTATGGTGTGGGCGGGGTGCTGCTACCGTTTATTGCCATTAAAGCGATTGATCTGCTGATCAGTCCAATCTTGGCCCTATAAATTTTTTGAGGATGACAAAGTGAATATGCAAAATCATCAATTGGCAGACTCATCATGGGGTGAGAAACTGCGCGCTTCGTTTGGAATGACCATCATTGCTCTAGGCTTATGCGGCTTTGTATATAGTGCTGCTGCAACCAGCTTAGGACAAATGCTCTTTCCAAAACAAGCCAACGGCAGCTTGATTGTCGAAAATAATCAAGTGATCGGTTCACGCTTAGTGGCACAGCCTTTTGCCCAAGTTCAATATTTCCATCCGCGTCCATCTGCCGCAAATTATGATCCTATGGCGATGGCCGGAAGCAACATGGCGAGAACCAATCCTGAACTGCAGAAAGCCATAGAGGAACGGCTGAATCGAATCGCAGCGAAGGAACAGATTGAAAAATCTAAAATTCCTGCGGATCTGGTCACCGCTTCAGGCAGCGGCATCGACCCTGAAATTAGCGTGCAATCAGCCATGATTCAAGTGAAGCGGATTGCCCATGCACGGCATATGCCTGAACAGAATGTCGAAAAACTGATTCAGTCGCATACCGTTCAGCCGATTTTTGGGATTTTAGGGCAGGCACGTGTCAATGTGCTTGGATTGAATTTGGCTTTGGATCGGGGCGGGAAGTGATATGAATGGCTTGATGATTAAAATATAGTGATTGAAAGCTATTGAATAATCTGAATTAAGTTATATACGATTGTTGGGCGAGGGGATGTTCTATACCTCCGCCCAACGGTGGCATCCATATTGCCCAGCAATAGCCAAGCTGACTTTAGACGCATTTAAATGAATTTAAAAACATCTTTTAAAGCAATAAATAAAGATTACTTCTATGACTGATCCACGAACCAATAAAGCCGATGTTTTGCTGCAACATACACAGCGTTATCAGTCTGGGCGGCTGACGATTTTTTTAGGCGCAGCTCCGGGCGTGGGAAAGACCTTTGCCATGCTGGTTCGTGCGCATGAACTGGCGCTGCAGGGTATTAATATCGTCATTGGCTATGTAGAAACGCATGGCCGTAGAGAAACTGAAAATTTAATTTCTGGTTTAGATATAATTCCGCGCAAGGCTATTGAATATCAAGGGCAGCATCTGGAGGAAATGAATCTAGATGCCGTTTTGGATAAAAAGCCCAGTATTGTTTTGGTGGATGAATTTGCCCACACTAATATGCCCGGCAGCCGTCATGAAAAACGCTGGCAAGACATCAATGAATTATTAGATGCTGGTATTGATGTTTTTACCACCATGAACATTCAGCATTTGGAAAGTTTGAATGATGTGGTATATCAAATCACTGGGATTCGTGTCACTGAAACCGTGCCAGACCGGGTGTTCGAACGGATTAGAGATATCCGCTTAATTGATTTGCCTGTGAATGAGCTGTTGGAGCGCTTAAATCAAGGGAAGGTTTATGTGCCTGAGCAGGCGGAACAGGCCTTACAGCGATTTTTCAACAGCTCCAACTTAACGGCACTGCGTGAACTGGCAATGCAAACCGTTGCCAATTATGTTGATAATGATGTACGCGAAAATTTCGCCATTCAAGGGCTTGCTCAAATCCCCTTAAAAAATCATGTCTTAATTATGATTGATGGCAAAGGGCATTCTGAAGCTTTAGTTCGGACTGGATGCCGTATTGCCGAGCATCGTGCGGCAAACTGGACGGTTGTTGCTTTTTCTCATGATACGCAAATCATGAATAAACAGGAAAACTCGCAAAGCCGTGAAATAGAACGGGCTTTAAACTTAACGCGTCAAATGGGCGGAATGACAGAAGTCCTTTACGGCCAGCAACATGCTAAAACTTTATTTGATTATGTGATGGACCGCGGCATTTCAACCTTAGTTTTAGCGCAAGCGGCTCCGCAAAAGTTTTCGCTGAATTTAAGGCTCAATTTGATTGATCAATTACTGCAATACCGGCCCAGTTTTGAACTCAGTATTGTGCCGATTATTGCAGAGAATAAGCATCTGTCCTTTTTCACTCAAAGGGCATTCTTGTCGCTAAGAGAAATACAGTACGTACTAGCCACCACAGTCATCAGCATTGTGATTGCAAGCTTAGGGGAAAAGTATTTAGGGATTGAAGATCTTTCGGTGATTTTTATCACCGCTGTGGTTTTTGTGGCATCAAAAACACGGATGCTGGCTGCAGCTTTTTCAGCCATCCTATTCTTTCTAGCTTATAATTTTTTCTTTATTTCCCCGCAATTTACATTTCAGATTTCTGCACATCAGGGGATTGTCACCGTGATTGCATTTTTGGGCGCGGCTTTAATTTCGAGCCGATTAGCGTCACGTTTGAAAGAGCAGGTGACTGCACTCAAAACGGCGAACAGTTATAACAGCATTATGCAGGATTTAGGGCAGAAGCTGTCCACAGCATTAGATTTGGCACAAATCAAGGAGATTGCTGAACATAGCCTGAGTAAAAATCTCAATGCAGATGTCTGGCTGTATTTCCCAGATACTGCAGCAACTCAAGCATCATCCACTATCATCATGAGTAATAAAGAAAAAATTTCAGCCGATTGGACATTCAAAAACCATCAACCGTCCGGTCGCTTTACCCAAACCTTGACGGAAAATGAGTGGTGGTTTTTGCCCTTATTGGCTTCCAAGCAATGCTTAGGCGTGGTGGGGTTGAAACTTAAAGATGTGCAAGCAGTAATCAATACGGAGCAAAAACAGCTCGCTGAACTCATGGTAGAGTATCTTGCGCAGGCGATTTTCCGCACCCAGCTGACCAAGGCTTTGGAAATAGCCAATGTGAATTCTGAAACGGAAAAATTGCGCTCGGCATTATTATCATCCGTATCGCACGATTTACGCTCGCCTTTGGCGTCGATGATTGGAGCAGCGGATACTTTGAGCACTTACCGCCATTCCATGAATAAAAATGATCAGGACAGCTTGCTGGAAGCGATTCATTTAGAGGGGGAACGTTTAGACCGCTATATTCAAAACCTACTGGATATGACCCGTTTAGGCCATGAAGGCTTAAGCTTGAAGCGGGACTGGATTGGAGTTGATGAACTGATCGGTTCAGCAGTGCGCCGTTTAAACCGTTATATGCCAGATGCATTGGTTGAAGTGCATGCGCCTCAAGAATCTTTGAGTTTATTTGTACATGCCGCCTTGATTGAACAGGCCATTTTTAATGTGCTGGAAAATGCCGCAAAATTTTCACCAGAGAATAAAGCTGTGATGATTGAGGTGCAGCAGGTGAATGAAAATGAGATCGAAATTGCCATAACTGATAAGGGGCAGGGTATCCCGGAAGGTGAGCGGGAACGCATTTTTGACATGTTTTATACCATGCAGCGCGGTGACCGCGGGCAATATGGTACAGGCTTGGGCTTGACGATTGTGAAAGCGATTGTGGGTGCGCATATGGGGAAAATCATGGCATCATCAGGCAAGAACAATCAAGGAACATGTATCCGCATACAGCTTCCTATTCAGCAAATTACTTAAAGCATCTAGCAGCTTTTAGGTGGGAAAATGCCAGAACAGAATGAATCAGCCAGCTCCATGACCAATGTCTTGATTATTGATGATGAAAATCAGATTCGAAAATTCTTGGATATAGCACTCAGAGCGCAAGGCTATAAAACCCTTTTGGCTGAAAATGGCCAAAAGGGTTTGGAACTCCTAGCTTTGCAAGGCGCAGATTTAGTGATCCTCGATTTGGGTTTGCCAGATTTGGATGGTTATGAGGTTTTGTCTGAGCTTCGCACATGGTCGCACGTTCCAGTGATAGTGCTGTCTGTGCGGGCAAATGAAGAAGAAAAAGTGAAGCTTCTGGATGCTGGCGCAAATGATTATGTGACCAAGCCGTTTAGTGTTCAGGAGCTGATGGCGCGCATTCGTGTACTGCTTAGGCAGCATCAGCATAGTACTGTTGATACGGCAATTTTTGATGATGGCGTATTAAAAATCGATTTTTCCAAACGGCAGGTTTTTTTAAATCAACAATTGCTCTCCTTAACACGCAAAGAATATCAGCTGCTGAATTTATTGGCGAAAAATAAAGGCCAATTGATTACCCAGCCGCAAATACTGAAAGAGCTGTGGGGGCCAACGCACCAAGAAGATACGCATTATTTAAGGATTCTGGTTGCTAAATTAAGAGTGAAGTTAAATGATAATGCTGTGCAGCCTAAATATATTATTACTGAACCGGGAGTGGGTTTGCGATTTTTGAAGATTTATTAATATTAAATATGCCATTTATTTTACATGAGTAATTAGACCTCTTTCATAAATCATTTTTTGCTCAGTTCCAAGTTGTAGATTCCAGCGATTAAATTGAATCTCAAACCAAGCCTTTTACCTCTATTTCGATAACGCTCAGCAAGGATTTTGAAGGTTTTCAGGCTGCCAAATACATGCTCAATTCCGATTCTTCTTTTATTGATTTCTTGATTATAGATTTTCAATTCAGGATCCAATTTACAGTGTCTTTTGGCTTTTAATGGCAACAGGCTATTCGGATACAACACATAAATCCCCTGATAGCCTTTATCTGCAAGGATAAAAGCCCCAAAAGGAATCTGGTTTAAATTGCGTTTGAAC
>NZ_PQLP01000031.1:0-35713 GCF_002918965.1 Acinetobacter sp. ACNIH3
AAAAAGGCACATGCGAAAATATGAATGGTTTAATTAGGCAATATTTACCTAAAGGGATTGATTTAAATCAGGCAGATCAGCATTATTTAAATCAAGTTGCCATGTCACTGAATACTCGTCCTAGAAAGGCGTTAGATTGGCTTACACCATTAGAGAAATTTGCTCAGCTTGTTGATTATCATATGGCTTTTGAAACTGTCGCACCTCATGTTTGAATTCGCCCCATATTTTTGCTACAGTGAACCAAATTAAGATCATCTATTTACTAGGCCTCGCATTTGCGGGGTTTTTAATGCTGAATAAAAGGAAAACTTGATGGAATTGCCCAATATTATGCACCCGGTCGCGAAGCTGAGCACCGCATTAGCCGCTGCATTGATGCTGAGCGGGTGCATGCCCGGTGAAATCCGCCCGACGATTGGCCAGCAAATGGAAACTGGCGACCAACGGTTTGGCGATCTGGTTTTCCGCCAGCTCGCACCGAATGTCTGGCAGCACACTTCCTATCTCGACATGCCGGGTTTCGGGGCAGTCGCTTCCAACGGTTTGATCGTCAGGGATGGCGGCCGCGTGCTGGTGGTCGATACCGCCTGGACCGATGACCAGACCGCCCAGATCCTCAACTGGATCAAGCAGGAGATCAACCTGCCGGTCGCGCTGGCGGTGGTGACTCACGCGCATCAGGACAAGATGGGCGGTATGGACGCGCTGCATGCGGCGGGGATTGCGACTTATGCCAATGCGTTGTCGAACCAGCTTGCCCCGCAAGAGGGGATGGTTGCGGCGCAACACAGCCTGACTTTCGCCGCCAATGGCTGGGTCGAACCAGCAACCGCGCCCAACTTTGGCCCGCTCAAGGTATTTTACCCCGGCCCCGGCCACACCAGTGACAATATCACCGTTGGGATCGACGGCACCGACATCGCTTTTGGTGGCTGCCTGATCAAGGACAGCAAGGCCAAGTCGCTCGGCAATCTCGGTGATGCCGACACTGAGCACTACGCCGCGTCAGCGCGCGCGTTTGGTGCGGCGTTCCCCAAGGCCAGCATGATCGTGATGAGCCATTCCGCCCCCGATAGCCGCGCCGCAATCACTCATACGGCCCGCATGGCCGACAAGCTGCGCTGAGCCATGGCTGACCACGTCACCCCCAATCTGCCATCGCGCGATTTCGATGTGACAGAGGCGTTTTATGCGAAGCTGGGCTTTGCGACGAGTTGGAAGGATCGCGGCTGGATGATCCTGCAGCGCGGCGGTTTGCAGCTCGAATTCTTCCCCTATCCTGACCTCGACCCAGCTACGAGCTCGTTCGGCTGTTGCCTGCGGTTGGATGATCTCGATGCCATGGTGGCATTGGTGAACGCGGCGGGAGCCGAGGAAAAAAGCACCGGCTGGCCGCGCTTCAAAGCTCCGCAACTGGAGGCGAGCGGCCTGAGGATCGGCTACCTGATCGATCCCGACTGCACGCTGGTGCGGCTGATCCAGAACCCCGACTGACCGCATGCCCGCGAAAATCAAGATTTCTTTTCCTAGTCTTTTATCTATCTGTCAGCCATATAGTATTTTATTAAATTCTTATGGGAAATGACGAATGTTAAATTATCTTAAGAGCTTTAATAATATCAATACTTATTTGATTTTATCGATAATTCTGCTGTTAATCATAATATCTCTAGATTATTTCTAAACTGAATGAATGTTTATAATGAGTGATTCATATTGCTATTGAAATCGCCTTCTCACTTTGAAAGAAGGCGAGGATGAGGGACTTTTATGTTGAATTATCATTTTAAAAATGCCTTATAAAAGAAGCTTAATGTGTTTTCTTATATAGGTTTAAACATAATTGTTGTATATCTTAAATCCAATTGATCTTAAAATTTTCCTTTATTTTTTGTTATGAGTGCGAGAAAATTGTCAAAAAGGTCAATCAGACTGGGCGTTAATTTGTTTTGCATACTTTTTCCTATATCGAATTAAAGTCATATAACTAACACCATAATCTTTAGCTATTTGAGTGAAAGGGTATGAATCGTCCTTATTTTTAAGGGTATGAATTAACTCTTTTAGTTTTTCTTCTGTAATCGCAGGCGATCTTCCCTTGTATTTACCTTTCTTTTTTTTAGCTAATTTAATTCCCTCTGCTTGATTCTCACTAATAATACCCCTTTCAAGTTCAGCTACAGCGCCTAATACATGGAGTTGAAACTTATCGAACTTGTCATCTGAATTGGGGGTAAAGTTCAGGTTATTTTTGACAATATGAACAGACACTCCTTTTTTATTTAGCTTTTGAACAATGGTTACAAGGTCAATCAAGCTACGTGCCAATCTAAAAACATCATGAGCGTACACAATGTCCCCACTACGGACATAATCGAACATTTCCTGAAGTGCAGGGCGTTTGGCAGTCTTTCCGCTAAAATGATCAATAAAAGTTTTATCTAGCTCAAAGGGTAGATCATGGAGCTGTCTTTCAGGGTTTTGGTCTTTAGTGGATACACGGATATACCCCACTCTTTGAAAGGGTGTGTTTTTAATTTGATCTTCAATATCTAAATTTTCTTTTTCCATAACCAGTATAACAAAATTAGATAACCTCAATGTTATATCACATTAGATTAACAAAACAACCCTATTGTTATAGGGTTTTTAGGGTGTATTATTATATAACAATAGGGTATACCCTATTGTTATATATCTTCAGGTATAAGGAAAAATAACGATGATTAATTTTAATGATCTAAGCGAATCTGAATTATTAAGGATTGCACAGACTGGCATATCAAACCGTATAGGATTGCGTACTTCAGGACATTTGCCTGAAGATGATAGACAGGCTCTTTCAATGGAGCTTCAGGGCTTGTACGAGCAAGATAGAGAACAGTTGATACAATCAATCAAGAAACATAGTGAAGCCTATAAAAGCGAGCAGAGTAATCAGGAATGAAAATTTTTTGCTGAAGCTAATTATAAGTCTAGTCGTGATTTATGGTTGCTTGGGCGTAGTGTTTGTTTCAGAGAACTTATCAGATAACACTGTAGGCATTATTGGATTTTGTGGACTGATATTACTACCTACAGTTTATAAGTTTGTTGGAACATTCTTTAAGGCACAATGAAAGGGTGATCAATGGACAACCAATACAAACTAAGTGACGAAGAACATAGCCTTGTATTTGAGAAAATTAAAGCTGATTTTCTGAATAACTCACTGTCTATAGTCAGCCCTAAAGTCGTCATTACTGGCGGTCAGCCTGCATCGGGTAAAGGCAAGTTGGCAAGAGATTCTATAGATCAGTTCAAAGATAAAGGCGGGAGTGTAATTATTGACCCCGATCAATTAAGAGCCTATCACCCCAAGTATAATGAACTGCAAAAATTGGATGATAAAACATCTTCAGGATTCACCCACCATGATGCTAAAAAGTGGAGTTTAGAATTAATTGAAGAAGCTATAAGCCATAAGAAAAATATTGTTCTTGACCAAACAAGTGCAGATTTTCAAACCTTAAAAAATACAGTTCAAAATTTCAGAGATAAAGGCTACAAAGACGTTGAATTAAAAATAATGGCTGTGCCTGAAATTACATCACGACAAGGTATATACCATCGTTATGAAATGGAAAAGGCGCTGTATGAAACTGGGCGTTTCGTCAATATTGATATTCATAGTGAAATTTATCACAAGCTAGAAAACACAATAGAACAGTTAAAAGATGAACCCATAGTAGACAAGCTAACCGTTTATGACCGTCACTATAACGCTATTGAACAAAAGGACTTTAAAGCTGAAAGGGAAAGACCATTTTCAGATCAGGAGCGCCAACAGCATGAATATAAATGGTTCAAAGTAATAGAAGCAATGCAAACACGCTTTGCCCCATATACAGAGGTTGAGATTGTAAAGGGGCTTCAGGAAAGTGACAGACTTAAATTGAATAATCAAAAACTGGTTAGTGAAGTGACCCAAGTTGATGAAAGTACAGGTGAGAAAATGGACGTAAAAATAGTCAGTAACTTAACTAGCAACTTACTTGTTGCCAAAGATGATTTTGAAAAACAAGATGGTTATTTATCTAAAAATATCAAAGTTGATGGCGAGGACAATTTAGTTATGTTCCGTCAAAATCGAGATCATCTTGAGTTAATCAATGTTACTAAAAATGAAATGATGCTCGATAAGCCGATCGGTAATCATGATTCAAAACAACCTGAATCTACGGCATTACAGGTTTATATGGAGGTTAAAGAAAAGTTAAATAACCTTGAAAATAAAATTTTAATGAAAGTAGATGAACAGCTATCAAATAAACCTAAAGCGCCTGAAGTGAAAGGAGATAGTAAGGCTGAAGTATCTCAATTTCAAAGCAAAGCCCCAGAGCTAGATAAACACCAAATCATTAAAGAAGTCCGAATACAGCTAAAGCAAGAGGGGAAATTGGGTGCTGATTTTGCTAAGTCAGCTAATGGGCTATCCGTTGCTCATGGTGACTATATCAAGCTCAATGAAGCATACAGTCAAAAAGATGGTTTATTTAAAACCACTAATTTACCTAAAGACGCTGAAATTAAAATCACAGGTCACACAACTAAAAAAGGTGAAACCTATGCAACAGGCGTTCATAACAATTCAAATGTAGAGTTAAAAATCAGAAGTGTTGAAGCCCGCTATGGTGATCAATATGTGAAACGCTATGAAACCAATCCTGAAGTAAAACAGGCTGTAGATCAGAGAGTGATAGCACAGCAAACAACATTTAAATCTTTATCTGCTTCAAGGGTACAGGAGTTAAGCCAGTCAAGCCCAAAGCAGGATAAGCCCACTTCAGGCATGAAATTTTAATATTTCTTTCGCCAGTCATAGGGGTTAATCGGGTTAGGACTTTTCCATAACCCGATTTTTTTTGATCGAGCATTATTCTCTAAATCTATGTATGTTCTATCAGGAAGATTGTAGCGATAAGCCCAAGCGTAGCCACTGGCGACCATTGCTTTATTCACATTTAATTTATTCAAGTACAGCTCACCAAGAAACCTACCATTGTTATCAGTTCCATGCTCTTTAACGAGTACCGTTTTGTTTAAGACCATAGACATTAAATATTGTTTCGATTGTTGACCATAAGGCTGTGTAGGCGAATTTTTAGCATTATTGGCAACTTCAGGGGCATCTATGAATGACAGTCTAACCCGCCATTTAGTGTTGTTTGGTTTTGTGATACTCACAGTATCACCGTCTAAAACGTAAGTGACTTTGCCGTAATAATCAGCGTGACAGTATGCTGAAAACAAAAAAAGGGTAATACAAAAAAGCTTATTCATTTTGGTTCACCATAAAACCGTTTTAGCACGTATGGACTTGCAACTTCATTGCTTGGTCCATACGTGCTAAAACTCTTACTGTGAAAAATCATATCCCGATGCTTGGTCAAAACTGCAAGTATGCAGTCTTAACCAGGCATCTACTTTATTGAATGATTTAAGTGGGTTATGAGTGCGAGGAAATTGTCAAAAAGGTCAATCAGTAGTTTGGATTCTTTTGGCGTAAAATCTTCAATTCTTCTTTGCTAATCGCTTCGTTATTAACGATCTTGCTTTCAATTGAGTTGATTTTATCGTTTGAATTTACAGCCTTGATATAGTCAAGATCGGCTTGACTAAGCTCAGGCATAATTTCACTGGCTTGATAAATCACTACAGGTTCTTTGACTGATTCAGATTGGATCTCTTTTACTACTTTTTTAGCTTCAGGCGCTTTTGAAGTTGTTTGTGTAGTTGTGACTGTATTAATTAAAGGGCTTTCAGGTACTTTAGAAACAGATACAGTTTTTCCGTCTTTTTTAACCTCTATTTCGCCTTTTTTAGTGGTCAGTGATGTATGACTAGCCTCTATAGCAACTGGCGTTTCTGTGCCATTCTGTGCTGTTTCAGCGTATGTATTGAAAGCGATTAAGGCTAATACAGGGATTATGATTTTTTTCATAGATAATCCTAAAATTTAGACAAAAAAAAGCTAACAACCTGAATTGTTAGCTTGTGATGAAATTAGTTACCAAACCACGATTTAAAGCTTTGCGTACTGGTCACACCGCTTGAAGCATTGTTAGATGCAAGGTTAGTTTGAACAGCCGACAATTTAGCACCAATCGAGTTGATATAACCTTGTTCAATAGCAATGGCATTTGCTAAGTCTTGGGCTTCTTTAATATTGCGGGTCGAGTTAATTTTGTTCTTCAGTGTGGTTAAGTTTGCTACATGCTCATTTAAAGCATTATAGGAAGCATCACTGAAAGCAAAGCCAGTCTTAACCGTGTTGTAATTTCGCTTGTATTGATCATTGCCTAGCAATTGATTCATACCATCTGAACCAATGGTAGTAAGCACTTTGTCATAAGCCTTTTGAGCATTACCAAATGAGCCAGTCTTTTGATTGGCTACTACGTCTTGCCAAGAGCCTGAAACAACGTCTTGCACATTCTTAACGCCTGAAGTTCCGATACCAGTATTACCAGTCGTACTTTCATATTGTTTCTTCATGATCTCGTATTGCTGTTGCATTTGAACCAATTGCTTGACCATATTTGCAACGGCTGTCGGGTCGAATACAACGTCCCAAGCGTTTGCTGTGTTGGCAGTAAAGGCTAAAGCAAAAGCTACAGCCGACATTTTTATTTTATTCATTTTCATGATTTCACCCTTTCGTTAAATTCGTGTACCCACTGGGAGTAGGTCAAGTTTTCATCTTTACTCAATATTTCCTCAAGAATATTGTGTCTTAACTCATTGCCTGAAAGTATTGGGATAATTTCAGACATATTGCTTAAATCTAATTTGCTAATAACTGAATCATGCGAGTTTTTAATCATAAATTGGCGTAAATAAGGCGGTGTATTCACAACCCAATCAAATTCTGCTTGAGTACAGCCTAAGCCATTATTTTTCTCATTACCCATATATGTAGCGACATTCGCTTTATCATTCGGCAATAGAATTGATGTTTTAAACTGCCCGATCAGATCGTCATCTCTTGTAATGACTTCAGGCGTTGGCGTAACAAAGATCATCATACCGTTACGTCTACGGTACGTGGTTAGCATGATTTTAAGCCATGCTAAGTTAATCGGATTGCTGATATATCTTTGACCTTCTTCGACAACAACAATAAAGGGCTTGCCCTCAGACATGGATATATCAATTTGATGGAAGATATACATAGACATAGCGCCTAACACCACATCATTATCAATGACATTTTTCATTTCATAGCCGAAAATTCGAGCGCCATCAATTGAGAAATTGTCACTTTCATTGTCAAAAATATTGGCATAAACCCCATCATTAACCCATTTTGACATGCGTTCAGCCATGTTGTTATCTTCAGCCATACCAAACAAGCCAATAAAGTTTCTAAGCCGTCTAAGGTGCTTTTCATAGCTATAAACAGCATCTACAACGTCTTTGATCTTGTTTTCTTCAGCAGTGCTTAAAGGCTTTGGATTACCATTATCGTTGTAGTCTTGAGCCATAAAAGAAAATAGATTTCTTAGAAACAAACGGTTTTGTTCCGTGTCATCTAACTGCAATGGATTCCAACCAGTTTTAACCATTTCACTTAAAACAGTATGTCGCCCGCCCATGCTTTTAATCCAAACTGAAGCTGAATATTCAAAATCAAAATGAAAAATATAAGGCTTAAACTTATCTGAAGCAGTCAAAAGCGTATTAATTACAGTAGTCTTACCGCCACCAGTACCAGTCGTGATACGAGTATGACCTACATCATGTTCATGGAAATTGAAGTAGTAAGGCGTATTACTTGTCGTTTTAAGCTGAATGACATTCTCACCCCAATGGTTGCCATCTTTTTTGCCAGTAGAACTATTGTGCATACTGGCAAAGCCCGCAAAGTTAGTCGTGTTAATAGTTGCGGGTCTTTGGAGTAAGTGATAGTTGCCAATCAACATAGAGTAAAAAGTAGGTTCAGAAATTAAATCTTCTTTTTTAGGTATCATGTGATTGCGCTGAAATGCCCCGCTAGTTTTCTGCATTGCTTCTTTAAATTCAGATGGGGTCTTAGAGGTAACTAAAACATTTAATGAATAAATGCCGTTTAAGATACGCCCTGAAGCTAAGTCATCAATGGCAACATTAATCGCTTCAATTTGAGATTCTGACTTGTCTTGAGCATTTTTTAATTGGTTCTGACGAGTTGTACTCATGCTGATAGATTTACGTCTGTCCATCATCATGAAAGTTTGAGAAATAATTAAAGGATGATCAACTTTTAGAAATTCATCTAACATGGTGTGATCGCTACCCTCTGGATAGCTAGGAGTAGGCAAACTATAGATTGCCCCTGCCGTTAATTCACCGCTTGGGTGATAGAATTTAATAGTTCCATCAGGCGCAAAAACTCTACGTGTATAGCCTAAGTAGTTTCTGATTTCAGTTGGATGAAGTGGAATTTCTGCTTTTTCTAAGTTTAATAAATAACCGAGAAAATTCACTGTTTCAGAATACAAAACGCTATCTTTTGAATAAGTGCCTAGCTGTCTTGGGTTCGCATCTTGCAGATACTCTTTAAACATACTTACTGCATTATTTAATTCGGCAATCATTTGTTCTTCATTATCACTTCTGAAAAACAGATTTTTAAGACGAGTTAAAGGCGGGTCACTTGGGTTAGATTTTCGGACAAGCAACGACACATAAATATCATTTTGAAACATGCGTTCATTAGATAGTTTTTCATAATATTTTTGGTTAAAACTATCTGAAAATTCATTGCCATTTGCAGGCGGTATTTCGGTTTTAACTTCGTGACGATCATAATAAACGCTAACAACAAAACGAGAGCCAAGTTGTTTAAACATATCTGCACGATATTTTTTTAAAGTCTTTAATTGAGCATAGCTTTTAGTTTCATACGGAAAGCCAGTAATTTTTAAAACCGTAAAAATATCACCATTAACTAGCTTAATATCATGTTCATTGATTGGGCTTAGATAAGGTAAATTATTGATTTCCATTTGTTCAGCACCCGCTAATTTCTTTTGACTATATTCAATATTTTTATCGTCAGCTTTTGCGTGAGAATCAAAACTATAGCCACCAAAAACTTTAGTTCGCTGAAGTCTACGTTTGATCGAAAACCATAAATATTGAATCCCTCTATCTTCTTGGTAGGTCACTACAACCAACAATAAATAGATTATTCCCGATATTATTAATCCTAATTTTAGGTTGCCAATTAGTGCTAAAAAGCACGTAGCAAAACCACAAATTAGGAAAAAGTAAGTGAAAATATCTACAGGTATATTTGCCACCCTTGCAGTTCGGGCAAGACCCGCAAACAGCAAGTCTTTTTCTTCGTTTTTTTCAGTGGTTTTGCTCATGGCTCACCTATTTAGTTAAAGAAGAAATTACCAAGATCAGGGGCAACGAAAACAAGGATACCTGCAACGATTAAGCCGATACCCCAACGCTTAACTTTCTCACTACCACCGCCAAGCATTGTGATTGCCAAACAAATAACACCAGTCACGAAAGCGACTGCTGCGATAATGACTAATTCATCATTAAATTGGTTAAGCTTTTGAGCAAATTTTTGACCAAACGCAGCATTTGCCAATTGAGCATAAAAAACAGCAAATAAGACAATTGCGTATTGCTTAGGATTGAGTTTATTTAAAAGATTCATGATCTATTCCTTAAAATACTTGGACGTATTGCCCTTTGTTAAGAGTTTGAACAAACGATGCTTGTTGCACGTTTGGTTGATTGCTTGGTTGATTATTTACACGCAGGCGCACAGGTTCAGATTGTGCTGAATAGCTATTGTTTTCTGTACTTTGATTTTGACTTGCGGAGTATTGCGGGTACTGATTTTGTTGCCATGAAGCGAGAACTAGAATGTCACTTTTTCGACTGGCTTCAGTAGGGTTATTATTTGCAGTGTAAGTTTTAAATGAACCACCCCCATTTAGTGTTTGGTATTTACTGGATACAAGGCGTACATAGTTTTGTGTTTCACGGTAAGGGGGAATACCTCCAAACTTTTCAACTGCCCCATGCCCTGCATTGTATCCAGCAATCATTTTTGTAAGATCACCATTAAATCTTTTATTCAGGAAAGCGAGATAACGAGTACCCGCAATAATAGACTGTTCAGGTTCATATAATCGGCTAGGGTCTACACCCATTAAACGAGCTGTAGAGGGAATGACTTGCATCAAACCCCTAGCATCTTTATGTGATCGAGCATTTGGCTTAAAGGCGCTTTCTCTTGCCATAATTGCCGTTACTAAATTAGGGTCTAAACCATTGGCTACAGAATGTTTGTGAATAAGATCATCATAAGGTGACGCATATACAAACAGTGGCGTACTGCAAGCTAAACCGATTATAAGTTTTTTAAACATTGTCATTATTCCTTATAGAGTTATAACAGTATAACTCTACTAGCTTAATCAATAAATGGTCTATTTGAAAATTTATGTTTCTCTTTAAAGAACTGGTCTAAAGCGATAAGATAAATTAAGTTTTTGGTAAGTCTGCGGTTCTTAAATTCTTCAGGAACTTTTAATTCACCACGCTTATATCTCAAAAAGTGTTCGTCCATTTCTGCGAAAAATTCATCACTTACATAAAGTTGTTCACGTTTCATAACTTGTCCCTAAAATTTCTATACAGCCAAAAAAGAATCCGAAACTTTAGCATAGGTGCGGTATTTCATCGTTACTAAAGTTGGCGGGTAATGTCCTGAAAACTTCATATAAAAGTGCAGAGGTTTAAGACTGCTTATTTCTTCAGCTTTAACTACATTTTCTTTTTCTTTTACAAGTTCAGGTCTTGAATCTTTATTTGCAGATTTCATTTTCCTTAATACTTCAATTGCACCGAAAGCTTTTTCATATTCTTGGGGTGTATAAGTGTCTTGAGAGTTGACAGCACAGACACCAAAAGAAGAAAAACAACCACGTAGCGTAATAGAGAATTTTTCTCCATAGATCGTGATTAATTGAGCCAGACTTTGAATGCCTGCTAAAGCAATAAGTCTATGTTTACGTCCTTTAGTTAATACTGCTTCGAGATACGATAAACGGTTCAAAGAGCCGAGTTCATCTAGGCAGAATATAAAATCAGAATAGTTATCAAAGTCAGATAATAAAGAACTACAAATAACGTCAGTCGCACAGCTAACTAATGGTTGCAATGCAGTTAATTGATCTTCACGCCAAGTAATAAAAATATTGCCAGTACCATGCTTTAAATAATCCCTAAACGAAAAATCACCAATTTTAGAATGAGTGTGAGGGCTTAAATATGTAGTAACAATACTGCGTAAAGTACCGACTAATTCAGAGTTGCCAAGTAAGCTGTAAGCTTGAGTACCTACTAAAAACTCTTTGAGTTTATCGTCACTTGAAATTAATAAAATTTCTAAAAATTGTTGTGTCTGCTGTTCTCTAGTAAGTTCATCCATTTCTAAAACTTTGGTCATGGCAGACTTAACAATAGTACGAGCCATCGTATTAAAATTTTCGTGATTTGCGTCTGAAGATTTAGGAATGATTGTCATTGAATATGTTTCAATGTCATAAGAATTTTGTACTTCATTAATCACTGACCAATGGACTGATCGAGCATCGAAAGGGTTGAAAATAACATCACCTTTCTTAGCAAATAAACTTGCGTAAGTTCCGTTAGGGTCAACCACAATTAAGCGGGTTTTACTGCGAGAATCAGCAACACAAGAATCTAAAAAATCACTGATTGAAACTGACTTACCTTGACCAGTACCACCAGTTAAAAGGAAGTGTTTATATTTTAAATCTTTAGGAACAGGCATACCGCAAAAACGGATTTGGTAATCTTTTTCTTTGGTCATTCTTCTTAATTTGAATGGGCTTACTAATTGCAAGCCCCGAAGAACACGAACGTATCTTTCGCCCCCAAAAGGTGTTTTATTGTTTTGAAAATAAAACCAAGCCAAAGCACTACTAATAACCAAAGCCAACAGCAATATTAAAACGTATAAAGGCGTTTTAAACGTCAATGGAATTGCATAAAGAATAGCTTGGACTTTATGATCTTTTGGGATAATAAAAAACTTCGGTAAAAAAATAGCCCATGTTGTAATCACAGTGATTACAACAGCTAAAACAGCGTGACCGAAGATTTTTTGCGATTGATCATTCATTTTACTGTCCCCAAGAATTTTTGAACGGCTTGATGGGAAGCGACCTTATAAGAATCCATGCTTGACTGCATCATGAGCATGTTAGCTTTAAGCTTCGCTTGATTGGCTACCAACATACTGTTTTCAATAGCAAGGGCATTCGCCAAGTCTTTTGATTGCTTTAACGTATTGGTACTTACTTGAGCCAACGACTTTAGGTTTTGCATATTACAATTTACTTGTGTCCAAGCTACTTCAGCGTCTACATAAGCTGTGTTTACACGGCTTGCAGTTATGTTTTGAATCTGTGCCAATTCCTTGCTTGCATATACACCAGTATTGGTCGCAATTTGACGTTGCAATTCGTTGTAGGCGTTTTGCTCTTTAGGTGTATTGAAAATATTAGTCGGTTGAGCATCAAAGCCATTAGGCAATTCAAAGCCTGCAATTTGCATCACATTGGTAAGAAGTCCTAGCCCTGCAAGCCCTTTAGTCACACTGTCATATTGCCCTTTCAAGACTTGAATCTGCTTCATTAATTCTTGAACTTGTAGAACTGCATCGGCATTTTTTGTCGGGTCAAAAACTGTTTTACCTACGCCACCAGTTACAGGGGGAACAGGCGGTAGGTTGATAGGTGAATCAATATCAACTTGTTCTGCTTCAGGTAGCTTTACAGGCTTACATGCGCTTTGTGTTTCTAGCTTGGCTTGTATCTTCTTCTGATTACTGTTTTCTATGCCAGTCGTTGCAGGCTTGCCACCTGAAGTAGTCCCGCCTTTAATTACGTTGCCACCAAAATATGAACCAGTACCGCCATAATTTCTATAAAACTGGGCGATCTTAGGCACATAGTCTTGCGTTTCTTTAGGCATAACTTTTTTATTACCTTTCAGATACGAACGTAAATTACCCATACCCCAGTTATAGGCATAGAGTGCATGGGGCATGTTGCCGAATTGCTGATTTAATTGCTTCAGGTAACGAGTACCCGCATTAACATTTTGTGTGGGGTCATTGGGATTGGTAACGCCCAAAGAACGAGCCGTTGCGGGCATAAGTTGCATTAAACCTTGAGCGCCTACGCCTGACTTAGCAGTATTGTTATGCGAAGATTCTTTTTGAATTACTGCATGAATTAAAAGCGGGTCATATCCATATTTAGCTGAAGCTGAAGTCACAATATCGTTGTAAGGTAAATTTGAAGCAATAGTTGCCCCGCTTAAACCTACCAGTACCAGTAGCGATAGTTTTTTTAATTTCATTTTCATTATTCCTCTACCGCAACGAGGACAGTTTAACCAGGAACTACGTTACCTGTTTAAACTTGGCCCGTTGCTATTTCATCACTTAGCCACAGCCAAACGGTTAGCTAGATCAACTAAGGTTTTATAGTGTGAGCCTTGTTCACCCATTGATAACTCATAGCACCCGCCATTTGCTTGAACTCGCATGAAGTCGTGAGCTTGGCTTGTATTGTCAGAAATGGTCGGAGATACAAACAATGCTTTTGCGTTAGGGATGCTTACTGGCAATTCACCAAATAACCCCACTTCTTGCGGTACACAAGCAGGGTCAATGCTGTAATAAACTTTAAGATCGGCACATGCTTCGTTTTGGCAACTGGCATCACTTGAAAATTTATAAGTGACATAGTTCCCTTGATTGGGAGCTTCAGGCACATAAGTTAATTTATTGCTTTGAGCAAATGACTGAAGAACTTGGGTAAATGTCTGCGGTAACTGTGCTTCAGCAGACAAACTAATTAAGGCGCAAAGAGCAATAGTTGTTTTTTTCATGGCTTAGTCCTTTTTAAATTTGTATGCTTGGCTTGGGTTATCAACATCGGTCAGAGTAATAACACCGCCCTTTTGTTCCATTAAGAAAGCGTCTTGATTGTTATATTGAACAACCATTTTTTTATCTTTCTCTACAGCCGATAATGCAACATCACCCCATGAGTTTTTTAAGGTAACTTGAGTACCTTTATTGGCAACGATAAGCCCGCTACTCATGCCTTGTTCTTTCTCAAATGCTGTTTGATCAATACGATTGTATTGTCCGTCCAAGCCCTTAGATGAGCAGGCAACACTAGCTAAACTAAGCAACGCTAGAAAAATGTGTTTTTTCATTTTTGAAATCCTCATAAGCTTTAAAATAAATAGCTGAACAGCCATAACCGCCTGTTTCTGTTCTTCCAAGTTGAACAATAATGTCTACACTTTGTTTAACAAAAGATTTAACTTGGTCACTGGTTAATGTAGTGCCTGCCATAAGAACCATAAGCGTTAAACGCTCAATAGCATTAAGTGGGTCATTGGCATGTAATGTCGCAATTGAACCGCCATGCCCTGAAGAAATTAGGTTTAAATAAGTGAATGCTTCAGCACCTCGAATCTCACCCAGTAAAATGCGTTTTGGATACAAACGCAGGCAAGCTTCCATTAATGACTGTGCATCGACTTTAGCTTTACCCTGTCCACCTCTTGAATAATAAAGTTGCAACGTATTTTCATGCGGAGGGCGTAACTCCTTAGCATCTTCAATAGTGATTAGTCGTTCGCCCAGTGGTATGCAGTCATGAATAATGGAGTTAAAAAAAGTTGTTTTTCCTGAACCTGTACCCGCAGAAATAATGATATTTTTTTCATAACCCACCGCTTTACGAATGAACTCATGAAAGTTTCGGGCTTCGTATAAATCGAATAGCTCTTGATCTTTTGCAGTGATTTTTGCAAATGGTTCAACAGAATTTAAAACTTCCTCATAAGCTGAAAATGGCAGACTTAAAATACTTGGTTTACGAATAGATAAGCCGATCGACCCGCCAGTTACGGCAGGGTCACGGACAAATTGAATACGGAAAAATAAACCCTCATGTTGCGGTGATGCAATTTGAGCAGAAAGCAAAGGCTGTGCTTCTGAAATTGTTTGATTGGTTTCAGTTGCAATGCCTTCGGCTAATCGCTTCAAAAGCGCATAGGTAAGGTTAGGATTCTCTTTTTTAATCATGTCCCTTGTACCTTTCATAGTAATGAAATATTCCAAAGGCTTATTAACTGAAATTTCAGTAATTTGATCATTATCAAGATCATCACCAAAAGCTTTTTTCAAATCTTCAAGTACAAGGATTGACATAATTAAGCGCCTTTCTTATTGGTTTAAAATAGTTGAAAAGTCCAAGTCTTTAGCAACTAGAACTTTAATGCGTGTGCCGTGAGCGACTGTAATAGTCGGAGGAATTGACAAGTTACGTTGTAGAACACGGTCAGCTTGATTGCCGAATGAGTTTGCAACTTCAGTACGATAAGTCTGTGAAGCATTGTTTTGGTCGCTACTGCTAACACCTGCATTACTTACACCCGCACCAATAATGCTAAGTAAAGTAGCTGTTCCGAATATGCGCCCATAATGGTTGTTCACTTTACCGCCTAAGCCTGCGATACCAAGACTGTTAGTGCTTGGGCTATCGAGCATAATTTCTACGCCATTAGGTGTGATTGCACGATTCCAAACCGCCCCGATTTCTGCTTGTCCGTCATTAACAATTGATGAGTATTGACCGAATAAACGAGTACCCGCAGGCAGTAAACGATTACGTCCTTGTTCGCTATAAACATCATTAGTTACACGAGCAATAATGTTGCTTGGTAAATCGCTTTTAACAGCAGTTTCTAAAACTGCATCTACGATCTTGCCTTGTTGTATAAGCATTCTACGATCAGCGTTATAACTTGCATGAGCAATAGGCGCTTTTTGATTAGAAGTGCTTGAATCAAAACGACCACCCATAGAACCCGCAGTGCTATTTGCAATGCGTGGATTTACATTGCTTGCACCCGCTTGGTTGCCATTGGCATTAGATTGTTGTGAAGCTTGCATACCCATAAATAACGGTGCAAGTTCAGGCGGTATGCCTGCCATTGCACTAGCATCACCATTAGGGCTAACACCGCCACCTTTACCGCCATTCTCATTAACCATGATTCCAGACTTGTAGCGGGCGTTTAAAAGGGCTTGTTCTTTAGCCATAGCATCTTGTCTAGCCTGCTCTTGTTGCATTGCTAGTTGTTGTTGCTGTTCAGCTAATTGACGCTCCATTTCGAGCTGTTCAGGGCTTTTTTCAGTAGGGTTTACAGGGTCAGGGGTAGTCGCAGTTGGGATTGGTTGCGGATTTCCGAATCCGAATCTATCCATGCCATTAAAATTACTGCCGTCCATCCCTGTTACTGGTTTAGCAACAGCACTTTCTACACCGCTTTCTACACGGCTTTCTTTGTTCTTTTGCAATTTCAGATAAACGCCAAAAATTACCAAGCCAATAATGAGGGCTAGTAAGCCACCGAACTTAACCAATTTGCCTATGTCTATATTTTTAACAGACGTTTTAGGCTTATTCTCAAAAGCATCTTGACGTTCAAAATCATCTTTACCATGTTCTTTTTTTTCATCATGGAAAACATGATTTTCAGTGCTGAAGTTATCTTGGGTTTTAAAGTCATCGTTACCCAAATTTTTATTTTCATTTGTCATTTTATTTTCCTCCAATCACTTCAGGTTTACGGAGAATACAAACGTATTCTTTGCCAAGTCGCAGAGTGAAAGCATCGTTTACTTTCTCAATCACGATTACATCCCCCTCTTGTCTTGAGTTGGTAAGTTCTTCGTATCCCTCACCATTAACCGCATAAACTGCGGGACGAGGTGAATTTTTCGCAATACGAATAAATGTGAATTGGTCATCATCACTTACGCCAAGAACTTTAATAGATTTGCTTTTAGTGGCATCCATTCCCCATTTTTGGCTTGTCATAGGCAGTTCACCTAAAGCGGGACGAGGTGCATTTTGTTGTGCCAATAAACGATTAGTTCTATTGGCATCTGCATAGTTAAAGCGCAGTACATAAACTGGTTGTGAACTATTGAATAGATTGAAGTAATAATTTCGCTTATCAGTGATTACGGTTAAGTTTGTACGGTTCATGCCTGCTTGTGGTTTTTCCGCAGGCTTGATGAATAGACGATTACCTTGTGGGATTATTTGCCATCCAATCGTGTCACCTGAAGCAACAGTTTGGATAGTTTCATTTCCAAACTCGACAGTAGTTGAAATACCAAAAGTCGTTGATAGTTCAACAACGTGGCTTTCAGAATACGGAACAACTTTAATGCGGTTATCCGTTTTCAAACCAACAGGAATTTGACGAGCAAAAGTTGGCGCTGAAGCAATGCACGTTGCTGTAAGTAAAATGCTTATAAGGGTCTTTTTCATATCCGATTACCTTATTAATTATTAGAAGTCTGTGCCACAGGCTCAGAAGCAGTGCTTGCTTCAGGTTTAGGCAATGGTTGAGTAACTGGGTTTTGAGTAACTAACGCATCATTTGATGAGTTTTGCGTTAAGTTCCAGTTCTTAAACTTCACGCCAAATGGGTTAATCCAACGATCTTTTACGTTGAGATCGTCAAAGTTGTCAGTGATATAGTCAGCCGTCACTGTGTAGCTGTACTGGCGAATTTCAGCACCTTTAATAACGGTTGTTTTAAAGTTGGCTTGAACTTTATTGTTGCCAAGAAAGTTGACAGCAATAACTTTAGGAGTGATTGAGCCAGTTTCACCTAGTTGGTTGTAAGGTGAGTTTTGATTCATTCCGCTAACTTCATTTTCAAAGTCGGTACGATCTTGGCTATCTAAGAAAATAGAAGCTTTGCTGTACTGTGCAGAAAGTTGGTCTTTACCAACTTTGCCGTAATAGCCATAGCGATTGCTGATAGTGTCCCAAAAGTAGGAGGTCACTAATTTTTCAATAAGTTTAGGGTCAGTAGTTGAATCAAACTTTTCTACACTGGTCATAATTCCAGTTTCAGAATCAATTACAGCAATCATAGGAACTGGTTGTTTTAAAGGTGTTAATCCTTTAATTGCGATACCTTGAGCAACATTACCTATACCTAGAACGGTCGCCAAACCAAGAACCCAAATAGTGATTTTACCGTTACGATTTTCAGACTTTTTAGTATTGTCTTGAATCTCTTTAATTTGAGCGTCTAACTGCGCTTTTTCTTGTGGTGTCATTAGCGTTTACCTCCACGACCAAAACTTTTAACCATATTGGTGCCTGAACTGGTGATACTTGAAGTCGCACTGGTTGAAGCTTCAAAGCCACTGCCGACCAAAGAAATTGCAATTTTTGGAACAAGCCAAAACAGCCCAATAACAACGATCAAAACAATTACCATGATGAAAGCCCCAGTAAACGTACTGCCGTTTTCATTAAGGTTTTGAATGCCTGCGACAACTGAAGTAAGCACTAAGTCACAGCTCACAATCAGCAAAAGAAGAACAACAAGAGGGGTTAAAATTGCTTGTAGCCAGTTTGTGGCATATCTGCGAGTTGCAGGGAACATTGCACATGCAAGAAAAATCGGTGCAACTGCGATTAGAATGCCAATAATGACTTTACAGATAATCCAAATTAAGAAGAATAAACCGCAGACAATGCAGGCTAAACCAAAAATCAAGCTATAGATCAGGACAAAGAAGAAGCCCGAAACGACATTGGTAATACCTGTATCAATGTTATTAAAAGCTAATGCGATAGATTCAAAGATAATAGATACAAAAGACTGCAATGTTGTTTTTGAATCTGTACCTGTCATTTCAGTAATCAGGTTCGGTACATCATCGAGGAATACTTCAGCAACGTATGGAAAGAAAGCATCCCATGAAAATACGATTGACCAAATCAACAGCATAATAACGAAAGTGGCTATCACACCCTGAATTTCTACAGCCATGCCTAACATCATTTTAATAGCTTGGAACGAAATCCAAATAATGATAAAGCCTGCAAAAACTGGAATGATTGGAGCTGTGACTTTCTGATAGTAACCTTGCAAATTGTCTTTAATGTTTTTATCAACACCAGTAATCAGACTATCAACAACCTTGTCTAATTCAGACATACCATTTTTGGTAACTTCAGATACATTCTGCGATATTTGATTAGAGTTATACGCACCGTTAGAACCGCCAGTCGTCCCAGTAGGTGTACTGCCATTGCCTAAATCTTGTGGATTGGTAAAGTTATCGACCGCATAAGCCGAGCTAAAGCTAAAAAAACTAAACAGAAGCAAGAAAGCATAGATAATCTTTTTCATAGTGACCTCAGCGAATTACTGGAATTTCGGGCGGGTTTTTTGAAGTCTTTAAGAAAAAGTTTTGTGTATCTGATTTTCTTAATTTTCCGTCTGAATAGACAAAACAATCACTAGCCAAAGAGCCTTCATAGCAATATGTATCGTCTTTAACGAATGTTAAGACCCCGCTTGATTCACCAGTAAATTTAGGCAACTTTGCAGGGTTATATTGGTTCATGTTTTGGATTTGATAATTGACTTTCTTTACTGGGAAATTGCCCTGTTTATCAGCTTCAGAAATCACATAGTACGAATAAAAAAATTCAGATTTTGGAGTGTGTTCGGGAACCCATACGCCTGAAATGTCAGGCTTAGAAGTGAAACAGCCAGTTAGACCTAAAGCGACAACCGCAGAAGCTAGACCGAGTTTAATTTTATTGATTTCCATTTTGCTGTTCTCTCTCATAAGTTAGAACACCGCTTTCACTACCAAGCTTTAGCTTTCCATCTACAAGCTGAAAACAAGCATCGTTAGGCGCACAAAGCAAACCGTTATCAGGTTTAAACTTCATGTCTGTAAAAACGCCTTTAGCTAAAATAGTGACGGTGTAAACGTCTTTAGTTGTGCTTTTATCAATAATGATTCGATCATTGATAATTACGTCATTTGCTGATTGCGATTGTTGCCCTATTGGGTTCATCCAAACGCCTACATAGTCATCCCCTTTCACTTCAGGCGCTTTAGGCTCGTCAGAACAAGCCGTCAAAACTAAAGCCGTAGCGATCGGAAGTAATAGTTTTTTCATACGACATTACCCCCAGTTTTTACCGTTTTAGTTACTTGAGCGAATGGGTCAGAGATTTGATTTTCAGCGCTTGGGATTGGTTGATATACGCAAGCGCATGGTGATTTTTTTAATCCCTTTTGTGATGATGTATTTGTGGCACAGGCTGTAAGTGCTGTTAGGCTCAAAATGCCCATTGTGACGAAGATTTTTTTCATAGTTCTAGCCTTATCGGTTATAGAGTTATAACAGTATAACTCTATAAGTTTAAAAATAGAACAAGTTTACTAAAATCTAACCATTTCAACTGTTTTAAATGGTAAACAAAAAGATAACACTCTTATTATTAAGTATTCATATTCAATCACTTAATTGTAATTTTTTACTATTGAGTATAAAGGCTCGAAAGTTTATGCACGTATTGGGAATGCTTCAGCATACCCAATGCTAAGTAAAGCTTTGAGCAATCAACCGACTGTAGGTAAGGGCTACCGTTCCCGCAGGCACAGAGGGCGATAGTTAATTTATTTTGATTTTATGAATAATAATTAAGCGTGTGGTGATACCCTTTATTTAGGGTGATTTAGAGTTATAACTCTATGATATTTCAATAAATAGCAAAAAAAAGTTTTTGATTGTTATAGGGAAATTGTGAAATAGCGCACAAAGAAAAAGCCCCGATAGTCTTGCAACTATCGGGGCTATGTTCTATATTCTTCGGTACACAGTTATTTGATGCGGTAAACATCATCTAACGAAGATCATAAGGTTTGGCGACCGTTATGATTTCACCTGAAAGGCTTGTACCTGAACTCTATTATTGCATTTATATTAGATTTTGCAAGTCATACAATGAAAAAACTTCGTTAATTTAGTGTCTATTCGTGTATCAAATAAGCGCATTGTTTATTTGCCGAGCTTCGTCTACTCCTGTGTTTTATAAAACTTTATGTTTGTAAGTGCATTGCCTTAAATGGGTCAACAATGGCATAGAGTTTTAAAGACGGTTGGTGTAGCAGGAGGATACAAGTGACGGCAGTATCACCAACGCAAGAGTTAAGCACCTAGCCAGTGTAAAACGCCCGCTTGCTGATGAACGCACAATAGGCGGGGACGCAGGGAATACGCTAGGAACTGGCATAAATAAGACGTTGGGGAAACCCTCCTTGAGATTGCCGACCTAGTGAGTGAGCTAATGCGTGTGCAGGGGAGCTGTAAGGCTCTAAATACTCACTTGCTGTTATGCCCTTACATTGGCATACAGTGTCGATTGAAAGCGATGTCGGCTCCGACAGCAATGCTACAACGGCAATATTCAAGATAGCCATTTTAAGCAATTTTTTTTGCTTAGGCTATCTAGGGTGAATATTGCCGAAATCTGCTCAATCTCACCAACCGCAAGGCGGTTGAAGCGAAGCGAAAACGACTAAGGTTGTGAGGTTGAAGCAGATAAGCGCCTTATTGTAATAGCGCCTATTCCCAGTACATATATAAGTATTGCTTATATATAGTTTTACTTATAAAGACTTTAAATAACAAACTATTAGAACAATAGAGAACAATTACAAAAGTATCTAAAATACCCCTTGATTGTTTTGTGAGTACAAATTAATATATGTATAAATAGTTAGGGAATATACCTATGATTAAATCTACTAAAGGTAAGACAAGATCAACAATGATTGGTAATCAAAACAGTGTTAAAGAAGTTGTCAAAGAAGATAGATTTCAAACACGTATGAACCATGAAGATAAGTTGAAACTTATTAAATTCTGCAAAGATAACAATTTAAGCCAAACAGATTTTTTAATTAATTCAATGGTCGATAAAGGCATTCTTCCTGAAAGCAGACGATCAGTAAAAACAACAGACAATACTTAATTTAAAGGAAAAGAACATGAGCAATAACACTGAAAAATTATCTAAAGTAATAGCATTGGTTAATCAGAAAGGCGGTGTATCTAAAACAACGACTTCAATTAATTTAGCTATGGGCTTATCTCTACGTGGGTATGACGTACTGTTAGTTGATGGTGACCCGCAAGCTAGTTCACTTGACTGGGCTACTGTACGTGAAGAAGCAGATATTGATTTAGGCTTTACTGTTATTGGTGTACCAAAAACCAACTTAGCCAAAGAGATTGCTAAAATTAAATCAAAATATGACTTTGTAATCACTGACAGCGCAGGCAGACAGTCAGAATTAACACGCCTTGCTATTGTAGCTTGTGACGTTGCGATCGTTCCAAATACGACAAGTCCATTGGATGCTTGGGCTACTAAAGAAACCTTAAAATCAATCAATGAAATTAAGGGCTATCGTGATTTTTCAGCTTACTTTTTATTGAGTGGCGTAAACCCACAAACTAAGGTCTTTAATGAGGTTAAAGAGTGGTTAGCTGAAAGTTACCCTTTACCAATTTTGGACACCAAGATTGCGTTACGAACTGCTTTTTCACGTTCATTGGGCGAGGGCTTGTCTATCTATGAATATAAAGATGATCATGGGAAACAGGATAAGAAAGCAATTGCCGAAGTCGATGCTTTAATTGATGAAATTTTACAACGTGAGGGAATGACTGAATGAAAGCACCTAAAGGCAATGCTACTGTGACCAGTAGCAATGCCCATATTGCAAATGAAAAGGCTCACATTGTTAATTCTTTGAACTTTGACAAAATTCAAAAAATTAAGATCAATCCCGATCTATACAAAAAGATCGAGAAAGTAGCGGATAAAAGAAAAGTCGTACTAGCAGATATTGCTAGATCGGCTTTGGACTTCTATTTAAACAATCCAAGTGCGCCATACAGTGAAGAATTAAGTAAGGGTAATTCTAAGCAATTAATCTACACCATTAATCACTTGTATGATGTGAAGATAAACAGCTTTAAGGCTGTTCATGGTATCAACCGAAGTGACCAAATTAGACAGGCATTATCGGCTTGGCTTATCAATGAAAACTTATTAAAGCTTGATGAAAATTAAGGGCTTGATATGAACCTAAATGATCTAAAAAATAAGGTGATCATAAATAATGAAATTGATCAAAAAAACTTTGATTACCTAATTACACAGGTAGATCAGGTTGCAATTGAGTACGCTATAAATGAATTGGAGAGCCAAAATAAGCGACCCTATCTATCTAATATTTTTAAGTTGCTAGAAATACCGCCCCGCCAATAAGTGGGGCTTATTTGTCTTTGGAGGGACTGACATGCAGAAAATTATAATCAGGGTACTTATCATCACTGGCTTTTTAATGCCTGCAATTATTATGTTCTTTTTCCCTAGCTTAACTGGGACTAAGTTTTTTTGGTTAAGTATGCTTGTATTCTGTTTTCTAATTTTGCGAATACGTGGAATTTTGCTACTTTTGGGCATTACTTATGCCAGTCTATCTTCTATGTTTTCCCGCCATTAAAACCGCCCTACCCTATTAATTAAAACCGTTTTAGCACGTATGGACTTGCAATTTCATTGCTTGGTCCATACTTGGCCAAAACTCTTACTGTGAAAAATCATATTCCGATGCTTGGTCAAAACTGCAAGTATGCAGTCTTGACCAGGCATCTACTTTATTGAATGATTTAAGTGGGTTATGAGTGCGGGGGAAATGTCAAAAAGGTCAGTCCATATTTTTTATAGTACCGCCAACTAAAGTTATAGGTATCCATTTAAAATCGTATCGTTCATAACTACCTTTTGCCCCATACCAATACAAGTGATAGTGCGCCCGCCTTAAATGTGGTCTGCGGTGTACTTTTGATGATTGTTTAGAATATTCAGTTAATTGATCATTTACGGCTTTAATCTGCTTAGACATTTCCTTGCCTGCAATAAAAGGCTTGTACTTTTGGGCTTCAAATAATCTAGGCACACGCTTTACGGTCTGAACGCCTACCCTTTCCTTATGGTTGTCAGGAAGCAATGGGACATAATCAGGCTTAGATAAACTGAACCAAAGCAAAATATTGATAAGTTGCTTTTGTAGGGATTGGTATTGATCTATTTCATTTTCATCTAATATTGAACGGTCATCATGAAATTCATCTATGAAATCTGATAAACAATCTTCTATAGCTTTTTCTTCATTGACTAATAAGACGATTGTTCGAGTTAAACCAGTATCAAGAAAAATCGTAGATACTAAAACTTTTTGATAGCAAAGTTCAGTTAAGGTAAATATCACTCCATAAATTTTAGATTGCTGAAAGTGCAAATCAAAATTATCAGTTTGAACGTAAATGCACAGCTCAGGAACATTGATCAAAAAGTTTGGCAAATTGCCCTCAAATTTACTTTTTGTTAGTTCAGTTGCTACCTCATTTTCAAATCTATAAATATTCTTTGTCAGCATCCAAGAACCGAGCGTGACCAGTTCACCAGTAGGACAAGGCAAATTATTGATTAGATGATCGGGAATTGCATCACCAACATTTAAACCTTTCTGCCAGTCTGGAGCATAGCAGTCTAAGCCTGCATATATCCAATCATCCCAAGTGACCAAAGAACTAATTTTTTTATCATCGTTTTTATACTTGATAGCCTTTGATTCAATCTTATTAAAGATACCCTTAAAACTTGCTTTCAAGTGTTGGCAACGTGCAGTAACGACCTTTAAAGGTATTGCAAATTCATTAGATAAGTTCGCCATGAAGCCCTGCCCTGCTTTTAATTAAGTAATTCTATAACACTATATCTAGTGCGGATCTCATACCTACTAGCCACTATATATAGTGTTTCTACTATCGCCCTCTATGCCTGCGAGAACGGTAGCCCTTGCCTACAGTCGGTTGATTGCTCAAAGCTTTACTTAGCATTGGGTATGCTGAAGCATTCCCAATACGTGCGTAAACTTTCGAGCTAATATTATACCTAAGTTGTATTGTACTCACAAATCATATTATGCGTATTAATGTTAATTAGTATAGCAGTAATAATAATTTCAAAAGTTTACATATATTGTTTTGTACTCACAAATCATTATATGTATAATGTATTTATTAAGTCGATTGGCGACTTAAATAATAGGTGATTAATTATGAACAATATTTTCACAAAGTTGGATACTAAAAAAATAGTTATTGAACTACTAAATGCTTTTGAAAAAGCAAACTTCGATTACTACTCAAGAGCCTATCTTGAAAGTCCAAAAGGTACATTTTGCGTGTCCTTTGGAAACTGTCAAATGCAAGATGCAAACATTATTACTATCTACATAGATAAAGCACCACATGAGTTTTATTTCACCCATGAACATTCCAATATTGCTGAAGCACATCACGAAGCAATTAATCTATTTAAACAAATTTTAGACTTTTACTTTACCTATCTAAAGCAAACATAAGTAAGCCCCGCAAGGGGCTTTTTTAATGCCTGCGGGCTTGGTTCAGATCGGGAGTGACCAAAACCACAGGAAAGGGAAACAACCCACTACAGCGAAAAATAAGAGCAATCAGGGCGCATAACGCTATTACATTAATTTACCTATATTGTTTTGTACTCACAAATCAATATAGGTATAATATATTTGTCAGGTCGATTGGCGATCTAATAAAAAAGGCTTTGAGTTATGACCAGTAAAGAACAACTTTCGTTAGAGTTGCCTATAGTTGAAACAGCTCAATCATACAAAGATATGAAAGGGCTATATAGCGTTGATATTTCCCATATATACCGCTTTTATATTCTCCTTAATTGGTATGGGGTACTAGAAAAAAGCAAAGTGATTAAAGCGGGCAGTGATGCAATTTTTGAATGTGATAATGAAATGATTGCAGATGAAATTTTAAATTGCATTCCGAGCTGTAAAAAAAGAAAGGTTTATCGAGTACCAAATTTTAACCCTATTTATTTTTCAGGAATAGATAAGCCATCGGTAAACCGTTGGAAGTTTTCAGTAGAAAGAAAACTAGGCTATGAAAAATCAATTTACTTTAGATCAGTTGCAAGCCGTTGGGATTATTAACCCCCTGCCCTAGTCGCAACCCTGCGGGATTGCTTTGTAAGTCCCGCTTAGGGGCAAAGGGGAGTAGTTGCGGTTCTGCGGTCAGCTCGACAAAATCACAGATTTTGTCGGCTTCGCTTGAACCTTGCAACGGTAATCAGGGAGGGAAGAATTTTTATATTTCTTCAGTTCGCAAAGTAGACACTTTGCTCTATTGATACCGCCTAGAGTTTTACACTTGTTTACATATATTGTTTTGTACTCACAAATCAATTTAGGTATAATGTATTTATCAGGTCGATTGGCGACCTCATACAAAAGGTACTCGAAAATGAAAAATTTTACTCAAAATGAAAAAGGTCAAATGTTCTATGAGGGCAGTTTGGTTTTAACTGCTAAAGACGGTTCGGTTTTTTTTGTATCAACTGAAATGCTTGTATGTAAGGCGTATCGAGCAAAAGCAAAAAAACCATTTATCAATACTCACTACAGAACAATTGAGCGTTTAAAACAAGCCGTTGGGGAAAGTATCCAATCATGTAATGCAAGATATGAGCAAAAATTACAGAACAAAGAAAAAACCGCAGAGCGTTTAAAAAAATTCCGTGAAGAACTACAGGTAGGCGATATTTTATCTACATGCTGGGGCTATGAACAAACCAACGTAGAATTTTATCAAGTGGTATCTAAGAAAGGCGCATTTTGTGAAGTTCGGGAAATTGCTAAACGCTCACATGATACGGCTTTTATGCAAAGTGAAGTATCACCAAAGCAAAACGAATTTATTGGAGAACCAATTAAAAAGAAAATTTTAGACGGCTATATCATGATCACAAGCTATATCAGAGCGACACCGCACGAATACGAAACACTAGCAACAGGCACAAAGGTTTATAAGCGCAGTTATGTTTCATCATACGCATAATTAAAAGAAGCCCCGCAAGGGGCTTTTTTAATGCCTGCGGGCTTGGTTCAGATCGGGAGTGACCAAAACCACAGGAAAGAGAAACAACCCGCTACAGCGCAAATCTGAAGCATTCAAGACACACAATAATAATTACACTTGTTTACATATATTGTTTTGTACTCACAAATCAATTTAGGTATAATGTATTTATCAGGTCGATTGGCGACTTAAATTAAAAAGGTATTGAATTATGAACGACCAAAATAACAATGATGCAATCAAAGCAGAACGCTTAAACCGTTATGAAGAACGCCAACAAAACCGCTTAGATCGTTATGAAGCTTTAGCTGATAAAGCAACAGTAAAAAGCACAGTATTGGCGACACGTTCAAATCAAATGGTTGAATGTATACCGTTTGGACAGCCAGTTTTAGTTGGTCATCATAGTGAAAAACGAGATAGAAACTTTCGTTCTAAAATTCACTCTATTATGGGTAAATCAGTTCAGGAAATGAAGAAAGCCGAATACTATCAAAATAAAGCTGATAGCGTAGGCAAGGGCGGTATTTCAAGTGACGACCCTAATGCAATAGAAAAACTTAAAAGCAAGCTTGAGAAGTTACAGCAGGCGCAAGAGTTAATGAAAAAGGCTAACAAGTTAATTAAAAAATTTCCCGAACACAATGCACGTTTAGAGGGATTAATTGAACTTGGATTCTCTGAAGAAAAAGCTATAGACGTATTAAATCCTAAATATGGCTCAATTGGTTTTGCAAGCTATTCACTTCAGAATAATAATGCTGAAATTAACCGCTTGAAAAAGCGTATTGCAGAATTGCAAACACTTGAAAATAGAACTTCAAATGAAGTTGAGAACGATCTTTATAAATATACAGAATGCAAAATAGAAAACCGTTGCATGTTTATATTTGATGGTAAACCTACGGAAGAAATACGCCAAATTTTAAAAAGTAATGGTTTTAAATGGTCGCCAAGTCGGGGCGCTTGGGTACGCCAGTTAAATGCAAATGGGATATACGCATCTAAACGAGTAATAAGCCTTATAGATCAAATATAATAAAGTAAGCCCTGCGGGGCTTTCTTTACTAATCAATGAAGCAATTTAAGGAAAGGTTAAAATGATTGAAAAATTATCTTTTGTTGGGCTAAAGGTGATCGAGTGTTTTAAAGATGCTGGGTTAGATCAAGTTTACATTGATGATAAAATAGAGGAGTTTTCTACATTAAATAATTATGCATCATTACACAAAGCGCTAAGAATACTTGATGATAAAAACATGCACAGACTAGCCCAAAAACTAGGTGTACATATTGAAGATTTAGAATCAACATTACTGGTTTTAAATCAAATATAGAAACCAAAAAAGTGGTGATAAAGTCGCCCGCAATTTTTTTGCGGGTGATATTCCAATGAAGCAAAAAAATTGCGGTTCATTGCGAATCAAATTTATGGATATGCAAAAAAGCATAGTCTTAACAGGTAAGAGCTAACATAAAGTTATTGAGGTCACTAATATGAATAATGCACAGTTCAAAATAGAATGCTTTAAGAATGGCTTATACAGTCGGGAACAGGTTATAGATTTTTATAATGTAGTCTATGAAGAAAATACAAAGTTCAATAAGCGTGATGCTCAATTATGGATGAATGGCAAAACTTCATATATCTATACAATAGATCAAACAGCTATAGATATGATCAATATGTTAAATAAAATTAGAGCCGAACTAATTGCAGAAGAAAGCGAAAGAATCCAAAAAGGCAAACCAAGATACACTAAGCTTTTTAAATCTGAAGTTGATTTATGGGCGGTACACAATGAACTTTTGAATCTACCATTAAACTTTTATCACTCAATATTGTTAGAGTTGAAAGTAACTGAATTAGATTACTATGAGAACATAGAGCAAATGGAAAATTTTAATGAAAAACACTAAGTATAAATCTAAAATTCTGATGATAATTATTTATACACTTGTAGGAATGTTGGCAGGGTATAACATTGGGAATTTTATAAGTAGCCACTGGTACAATGATCTTGGACAACCAAATCAAGATTTTTACGAAATGATTAAAATATTTTTTAATCTAGCTACAACTTTGCTATTTGGTACTGCCTGCTTATATATTTTTAAAGATGATATTAAAAACTAAACTCTAGGCGGTATCAATAGAGCAAAGTGTCTACTTTGCGAACTGAAGAAATATAAAAATTCTTCCCTCCCTGATTACCGTTGCAAGGTTCAAGCGAAGCCGACAAAATCTGTGATTTTGTCGAGCTGACCGCAGAACCGCAACTACTCCCCTTTGCCCCTAAGCGGGACTTACAAAGCAATCCCGCAGGGTTGCGACAAAATATAAGATATTTCAATTTTAGTCATTCAGCAGTAACACTTCCTGAATTATCAACTAAAGTGCTTTTTGATTTTTTTGCTTGTTCACGATCATTAATAAATTTGTCACCTGAAGCTTTCAAACTATCAAAATAACTTGGGTTATTTTTTGCATTTTCAATAGCACTTAAAAGCATCCCAGTGATAATGCCTTTATCTTCAGATGGGAAGTCTACCATTTCAAAAAGAGCGCCAATTGTAATAAGCTTGTGTTCACGTTTTTTTCGATCTTTAGCTTGTGCAACTTGGACTTCTTTTTTTAAACCTGCAAGAAGTTTTTTTTCATCCTCCTTGATTTTTTCCAGTTCTAAACGAGCTTTATATTTTTTAAACTCATTTTTCATAATCCGTTCAAAAGAACTAATTTGCTGTTTCGTTGGCGTACCTGATTCAATGTTAGAAACTAAAGTTAAGATAATTTCTTCAGTTTGACTTTTGTTCTCAAGTTTTTTTAAACGATCAATTTCTTCAGTGACGAATTTTTTTTGATCTTCAGTAAATTTAAAATCCTCAATATTCATTTTCTTAATCCAAAAGTTATAAGGTGATCAAATAATATCACAATGAAAAATTAAAAAATCCCAAAAAAATACAAAGCAACAAAAAACTATAAGAGTTCGCAAAGGCAATAGCACTGTCAATATTTTTCAGACTGAACGGAAGCCATAGGCTCACGGCTCATCTGAAAACATATTGATCAGCAAAAATCAAAAAAACACACTAATCCTAAAGGGGGTGTAAACGAAGTGTCTACCCCCGATGACCCACTGGCGAAGTGTAGGGATTCATAAGGGAATTATTCCCTTATGTGGGGCTTGGGGTGAAACCCCATATCTATATAAAAATAAATTACAAAAAAAGCCAAAAATCAGCCCCAAAAACCGCTTTTAAAATCAATGCCTTGCATTGCTTCAAAATCGGACAAATGCAAGCATTTGTTTTGTCACTTGTAGCGAATATATAGAGAGGTTATCATGACTATAGCAGTAGGAATGCACGCTTCCGCGTTTCTCTCCGAGAAACAGAAAAAGCAAAAGCAAAAAAGGCATAAAATGGCGATCTATCACTTATCAGTTAAGACAGGCAGGCAATACGGTTCTACAGGAACTCGTGGCGCAAATCATTACGCCTACATTAACCGTGATGGAAAGTATAAAAGAGATGATTTAGAAAATATTAAATCTGGAAATTTACCGTCATGGGCTACTGATGCAAAACACTTTTGGAAGTCAGCAGATAAGAATGAGCGTATTAATGGGCGTGTTTATACTGAATTAGAAATTTCATTACCTAGAGAACTTAATAAAGAACAAAGAGAAGAATTAGTAGAGAAATTTGTTGAAAAAACTTTAGGTGAAAACTTCACTTATTCTTATGCAATTCATAGTCCTCTAGCTAGTGATGGTCAGCAAAACCCGCATGTTCACCTTATGTTTTCTGAAAGAAAATTAGACGGTATAGAGCGTGACGAAGTAAAGCATTTTAAGCGTTATAATCCAGTAAACCCTGAAAAGGGCGGTGCGGGTAAAGATCGTTATTTTTCTTCTAAAATGTTTGTGGTTGATACCCGCCTAGAATGGGCTAACCATGTAAATGATTTTTGTGAAAACTTAGGTATTGATGCACGTATTGATCATAGAAGTTTTAAAGAGCAAGGTATTGAATTGTCTAGCCAAAACTTTAGAGCTGATTACGTTAGCAGTCACAAATACCATATCAATGAAAATATTAAGCAAGTACGTCATCAAAATGGTGAAATAATAATTGAGCGCCCAAGCGAAGCAATTAAAGCATTAACTTCTAATCAATCTGTTTTTTCAGTGCGTGAGCTAGAGCGTTTTTTAATGGCTCATACAGATGGTGAAGAACAATATTTAAAAGCTTATGAATCGGTAATAACTTGCCCTGATATGGCTACTTTATATGGTAAAGATAAAGTCGTATTTTCTTCTAAAGAGCTTGTAGGTATTGAGGAATCAATCTCAACATTTATCTATAATGCTAATGAGGAAAGCCGTATTCAAAAACCATTTAATCTAGTTGAGAAATTACCTTTAAATGCGGTACGTGTTGCTGAAACAAGAACATTTAATAGTGAGCAAGAAAAAGCATTCTATACCTTAACTTCTACCGATCGGATTACATTGTTGAATGGTTCTGCGGGCACAGGTAAATCATACGTTCTAAGTGCCGTTTCTGAAGCCTATAAAGAATCTGATTATCAAGTATATGGAATCGCATTACAGGCAATTACAGCTAAGGCTATAGCGAATGATTGTGATATTCCAAGTAGTACAATTGCTTCTTTCTTGTCTAAGTATGATAGCGGTAATTTAGAAATAAATAATAAAACTGTATTGATCTTGGATGAAGCAGGCATGGTCGGTTCAAGAGATATGCAACGCTTGCTTATGCTTGTAGAAAAACACGATGCACAAATAAAATTAGTTGGTGATAGTTACCAGTTAAGTGCAGTAAGTGCGGGTCATGTATTTGCAAATATTCAAGAAAACTTAGATAAGAAAAATATTGCTTCACTAGAGGATATTCAACGTCAGAAACATGCCAAAGAATCTGACAAGATGATTCAAGCATCTAAATATCTTTCTAAGCATGAAGTAGGTAAAGCAATAGATATTTATAAATCTATTAATATGGTTAATGAATACGAATCTCATGATCTAGCTTTAGCTAAAACTGTTAAGTCATGGAGTGAAGATTCTAGCGAAAGTAAATTAATGCTTGCTCATTCAAATAGTGATGTGAATGAACTAAATCGAATGGCTAGAGCATTGCTTATCAAACAAGGTAAGCTTAATCCTGAAAGTGTTTCTGTGAAAAACTATCAAGGTGATTTAGATATTTCCATCGGTGAGAAAATTGTATTCAAACAAAATAATTCACAGATGAAAGTTAGTAATGGTGAACTGGCTAAAGTAATAGGTTTTGAAAAGGATAAATTCAATAATCCTAAAGCTATGATGGTTCAAATGGAAAGTGATAGCAGAATTGTTAGAGTTGATTTAAAGGAATATGACCAGTTCAAACATGGCTATGCAAATACTATTCACTCATCACAAGGTATGACTGTAGATAGTGCTTATATTGTAGCTAGTGAAAATATGAATGCTAATTTAACTTATGTTGCTTTAACTCGACATAAGCAAAATATTCAAATCAATTATAGTGCTTTAACTTTTGCAACTAATGAAAAAGAAACTGTTAAGACCCCTGACGGTAAAGTTTCTTATGACCATAATTACAAACCAGTAGAAAGAGAAGTAACGGCTTTTGAAAACTTCAAAAAGGTACTTGGACGTTCAGAAACTAAAGAGTTCTCTACAGACTTCACACTTGTAGAATCTAAAGATAATTTAATGAAGTCTTATTTAAATGATCATAGATTGCATTTAGAGAATAAGCGTGAATTGTTTGGAATAAATAGCAAGCTGTATTCATTGACCAGTGAAAATAAAACATTCACTAAAGAAGAAATCGTTTCTGAAGTTAGAGCAAGTTTGAAATCTAAAGCCTTACTTGGTGACGAGATCGTTAAGTTTAACGGCAATATGAATATAGCAAAAGGTGAGCTTGTAAAACTTACTAATGATCTTGAGATTAAAACAGGACTATTTAAAAAGGTAACTTTTGAAAAAGGTACTGAATTAAAAGTTATTGATGCTTATAAAGTTAAAGATAAGCCAGTAATGAAAGCACGAATTAAAAATGAAGAATACGAGATTCCTTTCAATAAATTGAATCTTGAATATTCAGATAAATACTTTAATGAGTTTAAAGACCAGTCAAAAGCTAGATTCGATTCACGGCATAAAACTGAAGTCTATACAGAGTTTAGAGAACAGCTTTTAAAGCAAAAAGCGAATGCACCAAAAGACAATTTGAATGCACCTAATCAGCGTATTAAAAACCCAAATACGCCTAATCGAAACACACCTAAATATTAAATGAGGGCGGTTTTATGAATAATTTTATACATAATGGAAAAATTGTTAGTCCTGATGATGAAGTATTAACACAGGCAATTTTGCAAGAGTGTTATCAAAAAGGGATTAGACCTATTTGCGCTTGTCTGCCACAAAAAAACATTGAAATGTATATCGCTAAAATTGGCGAAAACTTTGTTTTAAAGCGTATGCCTAACAGCGCAGATCAGCACGACTTTAGTTGCCTAAGCTATGAGCCACCTACTGAAATTTCAGGACTAGGCGAGGTTATTGGGGAAGCTATCAAGACAGATGAAACAGGGGCAAGTGTTTTAAAGTTTGAGTTCAGTTTGTCAAAAAGCAATGTATCCAAACAAGCGCCTACGCCAAGTGATACACCTAAAGATACTGTAAAAGCTGAAACAACAAAATTGACCTTAAAAGGGACGTTAGATTACTTGCTTGAAGAAGCTTTGTTAAACCGCCACCAACCGAACATGAAGCATAATTGGTTTCAATTTCGCAAGGCATTAAAAGTAGCTTTGAATGATAAAAAGAATAAAAAAGATGATTTAAGTGGATTGGTTTATATCCCTGAATATTACGACCAAACCAAACACAATGAGATTGAAGCCCGAAGAAAAGCAGAGTTGGCAGACCTGAAAGTTAAAGGCAATAAACGCCCATTAAAAATATTTATTGGTGTGATTAAGTCTATTGAAGATGCACGTTTTGATGGGGGCAGAATCATTCTAAAACATGCCCCAACCTTGCATTTATTTATGGATGCAAAAATGTATAGCCGAGTTAATAAACGCTTTGAAGCCGAGCTTGAGCAGGCGCATTATCAAGACGATGTAAACCTATTAGCAATTGGGACTTTTGGATTTGCGGATAGTGGTATCGCAAAGATTGAAGAAATTGCTCTAGTGCCTTTAAATCAAACTTGGCTACCATTTGAGAGCTTGGGTGAAAAAGAACTCTTAGACACGCTTACAATGCAGAATAGGTCATTCATTAAGTGCTTGCGATATAATCTAAGCCCTAAAAGTCCAATTGCAAACGTATTGCTTACAGACACCAACCCACCAACGGCATTTTACTTAATCAATGATCAGACTGAAGATTCTTATATTACTGAAGCAAAGGAATTGATTGCTTCAAGTGAGTTCACATCAATTCTGGTCAATGTCGATCGGGACGTTGTAGACATTCCACCACCTGAAAATAAACCGTTGTTAGGCTATAACAATCATACTGACACCGCAGTTAATAGTTAAGGATTCATATATGGATTACCAAGAACAGGAACAATTTAAAATTTTTGCGGGCTTTGTCGCTTTTCTGATAGCTGTTTTTTGCTTTCTAGTATGGAAAGGCTCAAGTGCCGTAGGTTTAGATTTTGCCACTGGAATGAAGTCTAGTGTTGGCTTAATTGCTTTGGTAGTGGCGCTGTACTTTGCTATCAAATGGGATATACCTAAAGCTATGCTTTACCCTACGGTAGCTGTTTTATTGGTTGTCTGCTTATTCCCTGCATTAAATTATTATGCGCTTGAAGCTTCAGAAAAATCATTTAATCAAACAACTAATTTTCTTGGTCAGCCAGTACAAGAATTTTCAGCGACCACAATTACCGTTATGTGGGGCATGTGGTATATGAAAGCGGTTTACATGCTTGTAGCGGGCTTAATTGGAGTTGTTCTACAAAGAATTAGGTATCCTGAAGAAAATTATTTTTAAGCGTACTAAGCAAAAAAAGCCAGTTCTATACTGGCTTTTTTATTTTTCTAAAAGGTTGTTTTTAGTCTAAGTTTCTTTTAATGATGATTTTGTATTTATTATGGTCACGCTTTCCACGTTGCCCTGAAAAATATATTCCTGAAGTAGATACATTGTCTGAATTAATCAAAACAAATGGTAAATTTTGTTTCGCTAGAGTGATATAAGCTTCAACACAATCTTTTAACTCATTGTTTTTTTGATCTTTTGGCAAGTCAGCTACGATAAAGCCAACATTAAGTTGATGCTTTTCAAATGTTTCAATAGCTTCACGTTGATCTGCGTCATAGTGAATTTTATTAATTAGTCTAGATATACAAATTGAAATAATTTCATAAACAAGAATTGCGAGTGCTAAAAACATCCCCGCAAAAACTGTAATTTCTTTGCTAAAAATTACACCTAAGTATTCACTTATAATGAATTTAATAAAAATAACTAAAGCTACAACGAAAATCAAAATTTTCAGTATGTTTAGAAGAGATGGATCCGTAAATTTGAACAACTCCTATAAGTGATATTCTGCTCCTCAAATGATGTTATAAACATCAATATATGGAGTATTTTATGGCACGTAGACCAAGAAGAAATCATTCAAATGATTTT